>SKOL01000273.1 GCA_007120055.1 Anaerobacillus sp. | reverse complement strand
TCAGCAAGCTGAAACATCGAGAAATCAGATGGAGTCTCGACTCCACCTGATTAAAAGTTCCCACCTACGCTACGCGTTGAGGTGGGGGTCTATAACCCTTAAACCATTTAAGGATCAATAGAACAAGTTAGCCTAATATAGAAGGTAACCACAGAGAAAGACTAGGAATAAATGCAATTAGTAATGCACCTATAATTAAAATCAAGAGAAACGGTGCACTGCTCTTAATAAAATCCTCAATCTTGGTTTTTGTTATTGAACAAGTTGTATACATAATAGTTCCTAATGGAGGCGTCAATGTTCCAATACTAATACAAACGATAAAGAAAATACCAAAATGTATTGGGTTGATACCATACTCTAGAAGCATAGGCATAAATAAAGGGGTTAAAATAATGATAGAAACATTACCTTCTATAAACATCCCTACAAATAGTAGGAAAATAAGAACGATAATTAAAAACATTGCAGGAGAACTAATATACCCACTGATAAGTTCTGTCAGTCTTTGGGGTACTTGTTCCAATGTTAGTATCCATGCAAATGCAGAACCCGCAGCAATAATAACAAGAATGGACCCTGCAGTATGTACTGTCTCCACTAACGACTAAACCAATTGAGGAATTTTCATTTCTCGGTAAATAAATAAACCTAGAAATAACGCATAGAAAACAGCGATAGCACCTGCTTCTGTAGCACTAAATATACCTAAACGAATTCCCACAATAATGATAATAGGTAATAATAAGGCTAATATGGCATCTTTTAAAGCGAAAAAAAATTTTTTTTTTTTTTTTTTTTCCTTATTGTCTGTCTCTAATTTATATTTTTTAGCATAGAAATGTACATAAATCATAAAGCTAATACAAAGTATTATACCTGGTAAAATCCCCGCTAAAAAAAGTCCTCCGATGGAAACTTTCCCTACATAACCATACATAATTAATGCAATACCCGGTGGAATGATTGGCGTTATTAATGATGTAGATGCAGTCAACGCTGTTGCAAAAGATTTACTATATCCTTTCTTTTCCATTTCCGGTACTAACACCTTAGATTGCATTGCTGCGTCAGCAATATTTGATCCTGATAGTCCCCCCATTAATGTACTTAAAACAACATTAACTTGTGCCAATGACCCTGGTAGGCGATTTGTAACAATTTGCGCAAACCGAAGCATCCTTGATGTAATACCAGTATAATTCATTAAAACACCTGCAGTAATGAAAAAAATAATGGCAAGGAGTGGTATGGAAGAAACCCCACTAATCATTCGTTGAAGTAATACGTTTACAGAATAGAAATCTATAAATAAAAAATAAACACCAGAACTTACAATAAGTGCAAATGCTATTGGTACATTTAATATAAACAAGACAAATAAAACGATTAACATAACTGTCAATCCCATTTATGACCCTCCTCCTTTTCCAAACTCACTTTGAAAAGAGTGAATGACTATCCTTGTGAAATGTATAGTAGCTAATAAACCTCCAACTGGTATAGCTAAATTTATATATTGGTGACTAATATCGAGGATAGGGGTAATTCTATTTGTGTTTATAGTTATATTCGTACCAAGGTATATCAAGATGTAAAGGAGAACATAGTAAATTGCCACAGCACGTAAAACAAGGCTAATTAGCCTAAAGGGTCTCGGAAGTTTATTTACAAAATAATCTACACCGAAATGACCATTTCGTTTTATGGCACAGCTAATTCCAATAAAAACAAGCCATATGAACAATCCTATAGTTATCTCTTCAGCCCATGGCAAAGGGTTATTTAATACATGTCTTGAAAATACATTTGTACCAGTCAATGCAATGATTAGAACTAATGCAGTCGTTGCTATGATATCATCAATGGAATTGAACCATCTTTTAATCATTCCCTTTCCTCCTGACTCTAACTGGTAAATGACTGTTGGTTCGCTGTATAAGTGAATTCACAGTGTAGTAAACAAAAGTCTTAAATATGTATGGAGTATAGTCTCGATATTAAAGTACATAAATACTTTAATAGAGACCATACTCTAAACACACACCTATATTCTAGTTAGAATGATAATAAAACTAAGGACTTAACGCTGATCAAGTAAACTTTTGATTTCATCATATAAACCGGGTGTCCAGTTCGGGAATTGCTCATATACGCTCTGAACCGATTCTCTAAATGGCTCAATATCAACTTCGTATACTTCAACACCTGCCGCTTTAAACTGTTCTAATATTGCTTGGTCTTCTTCCTCAAGAATACCACGAGCATACTCAGAAGCTTCATCACCAGTTTCCCTTAAAATTTGTAAAATATCACCTGGTAATGTTTCAATGAAGCTCGTTCCAGATACAAATGCTACAAGGAACCGTTGATGCTCTGTTAATGATAAATGTTTAGAAACTTCATGAGCTTGAACCCCTTGAAGTACTGGAAGAGGGTTCTCAGCACCATCAACAAGTCCTTGTTGTAAAGATGGATATAAATCACCTAGTGGCATAGGAGTTGCAGCTGCCCCCATTGCGTCAAAAGTGGCGATCGACATTTGGTTGTTAGGTACTCGAATACTCATACCATTTAAATCATCTGGTGAAAATACTGGTTCATTTGTTATTAAATGACGCGCACCATATACAGTCCTCGCCGTTACTACTTCAATCCCCTGTGCTCTTAGATCATCATGTACCCCATCAAACCATTCTGTCTTTGTTAAATAAATTAGCTCATCAAAATTTTCTACTAAATATGGAGCAGTTAAAATACCTATATCTGGAACATAATCCATTAAGAAATCATATCCAGCTAGAACAACCACATTGTTTCCTTGTTGTGCTTGTTCAATTACATCTGCTTCAGGACCTAATTGAGAACTCGGATATAAGTTTATCTGAATTCTTCCCTCACTTCTTTCCTCCGCTAACTCTTTCCATTTTTCTCCTAACTTTCCAACTGGTTCACTTGGTTGGTTTCCATGAGCGATATTAATTTGATAAACTTCTCCATCAGCTCCTGAACCGTTTGTTCCCCCTTCATTTGTTGTCGCTTCGTCACTCGAACAAGCTACAGCAAATAATAGTAACAATGCCCCCATTAAAACCATCTTCAATGTACTAAACTTCTTCATTTTCATACCCCTTTCAATTAGTATATTTTATTTAAGAGATAGTAGATAAATTTACTTATCTATGAAGCTCATAATCTACTCCCCTATGATAACTAGATCATCATTCACTTCCCCTATAATAACCGGATCATAATGAACTTCCCCTATGATCATTAAAAGGTAGGACCGATTCTCCAAATTCCAAAGTCATGTTGTTTTAAAATCTCTGCTTTTGTTAACTTACCAGAGCAAACTTGACTGATTTCATCAAAGATCCTATTACCAACCTCACCCACGCTTTCTTTTCCTTCAATAATCGTCCCAGCATTAAGGTCCATATTTTCTTTCATACTCTCAAACATTGGAGTATTAGTTGATATTTTTATAACTGGAGTGATTGGTGAACCCGTTGGGGTCCCTCGACCACTTGTGAACAATACAACCTGAGCTCCACCAGCGACCATCCCGGTAAGTTGTTCTATATCATGACCAGGAGTATCCATCCAAACTAACCCTTTTTCTGATGGTTCTTCTGCATAATCAATAAGTTCTTTCAATATAGATTTTCCAGCCTTGTTCGCTGCACCTAATGATTTTTCTTCTAAAGAACTTAGTCCTCCTTTAATATTTCCTGGACTTGGATTTCCTGTTCTAATATCTACACCCATTTGAATAGAACGATTTTCCATTGCTTCAATGACTTCATAAACACGTTTTGCCACTTTATCATTGGCAGCTCTATTAGCCAAAAGGTGTTCAGCACCAATTAGTTCTGTTGTTTCTGCTAAAATTGCTGTACCTCCTTTATCAACAATCATATCGCTTACAACACCAACTGCTGGATTGGCTGATAATCCTGAGCATGCATCGGATCCACCACATTCGGTTCCAATAATCAACTCACTAAAGTCACACCACTCTCTCATTTGAGTTGAGGCTTCCTGAACAAGTTGTGTAGCTACCGCGGCTCCTTGTGCAATCGCTGATAAAGTTCCACCTTCCTCTTGAATAGAAACTGTTACTACTGGTTTACCTGACACTTTAATTGCATCGGCTATACTTCTGGCTTGATGAGTTTCACATCCTAGGCCTAAAACAATAACACCATATACATTGGGATTTTTACCTAAACCAGCATACGTTCGAAAAGTTTGTTCATAATCGTTACCTACTTGTGCACAGCCGTGTTGATGTATGAATGTTACAGTTCCCTGAACGATTTCTGTAATTCGTTGTGCCGTCTGTGTCGCACAAGTAATCGTAGGTAAAATAAGAACATGGTTTCTAACACCTACTTTCCCATCTGGACGTCGATACCCTAAAAATTTACCATCTTTATTCTGTAACAACCTTATCCCCCCTTCCTCGCGTACCTTCTAAATTATGAACATGAACATGTTCCCCTTCAGTTATATCCCTAACTGCTTTACCTATCACTTCCCCATACTTTAAAACTACTTCTCCACTTCGAATTGGCTTTACAGCAAACTTATGTCCGAAAGAAATGTTCTCTTTCAAAGTGAGTTTTAAACTTTTGTTGTCAGAAAGTTTTACCTCTATCCCAACATCACTTGGCAACGCTTCCAAAGCGATCGCAACATTATCGATTGGCTTCATGATGATGGTGCGGTATTCTTTTATACACAAAATTAATCACCTTCTCCCTCCAAAACAATATACTATCTCTTACTAGTGGTGTGGTACTACCACAGAATAAATATTAAGTTCGTGTCACTAATTCAAACACGATTACATTGTTATTACCATATTTCATATACAACAACAAAAATAATTTGAATTGACTGAAAAGATAAAAAAACATTGATTATTAAGCGCTTACGTTATATCTTAGTATACAGGTACTCTGGTGGTACCGCTTACAAATCAAATTTTATCACGATACTTTTTTGTATTCAACTAAACTTTCTGATTTTTTTGAAATTAAATTTCGACTTGTGTAAGCTATACTTAATTGAACTAAATTATAAACGGAGGTTATAATTAATGGTTAGAATAGACCCTATCAAAAAAGTAACAGTTACAGAACAAGTTATGAAACAGATTGCCTCTTGGATTACTTCAAATCAACTGAAACCTGGTGACAAACTCCCTAATGAACGAACTTTAGCAGAAGAGTTTGATGTAAACAGAGGACGAATTCGCGAATCACTACGTGCCCTTTCCCTTATTGGTCTGATCACGATCAAACCAGGTGAAGGAAGTTTTGTTAGCACACAAGAAACACCTATTCCTGCTGAAACGATCATTTGGATGTATTACAATGAAGTAGATAATTTAAATGAAATCTATGCCGCTCGTAAATTAATTGAATCAAAAGTTTATTTAGAAGCATCCCAACAAATGTCCGAAGAAGACATTGAAAAACTAGAACAAATCCTTATAAAGTTAAAGAATTTATCACCAGAAAAGAAAGACTCCAAAGAATTTCAAAAGCTCCTAGATGAATATGACTTACATATGGGACATTGCAGTAATAACAAAATATTTTGCAAACTAATGCAAACAATTATCCACTTACGTCATGATTCAATGGTAAAAATTCTAAATGTTCCTGGTGCTTGGGAAAATAGTATGGAATGTAGAACAATACTAACGAAAGCCATTAAAAACCGAAACCAAGAAATGGTCATCGATGCCATTGATCTAAACTTTAAAAGAGCTAAACAATTTTTTACTAAAGTTAATTAATAATTTCTTTTACTAATTTTAAAATCTAGTATAATACCTTTTAAATAAATATTTAAAACCTCCAACAGGGGGATTATTAGAACCTTAATCTATTAAATCCCTCTTTTATTAACTTAGTCCTCTTTAATAAAAGTGTTTGTAAGCCTCCCTAGCTTCTCGATTTCAATAGTTACTTCATCACCTTCTTTTAAATACTCCCTTTTGTCTTCAG
>SKOL01000305.1 GCA_007120055.1 Anaerobacillus sp. | reverse complement strand
TCGAGAAGAGAAATCATTCTGGCATTTTGATTACTCTTCTCTGGTTTTGAGTTGAGAAGAGAAATCATTCCGGCGTTTTGATTACTCTTCTCTGGTTTTGAGTCGAGAAGAGAAATCATTCCGGCGTTTTGATTACTCTTCTCTGGTTTTGAGTCGAGAAGAGAAATCATTCTGGCATTTTGATTACTCTTCTCTTCTTTTGAGCTAGGAAAGAAACCATTTGTACGTCAATACATGTTTTGACGCGCTATTTTTACATATAATGTAATCCCTGTGCACCAATCACCACTTTACTGCACATAACCCCCATAATACGCACTACCCGATTTTCCCCAAACAGTACAAAAAACTCCGAAGCGCAACTACAGATAACTCAACTCTCAAATCTCAACATCAAAAACTCAACATTCAAAATTCAAAACTAAAAAAAGGCCAAAGCGGCCTTTTTTTAGTACTCTTTAATGATATTATAAAACGTATCGCGCTCAACTGGCCTTTTACCTGCGCCTTTAATAAGGTGGATTAACTCATCACGTGTAATACCTTGCGATGTAGTTGCACCTGCAGAGTGTGAGATGCGCTCCTCAATAAGGGTACCGTGAATATCACTAGACCCAAATGTTAAAGCCATTTGCGTTAATTGAACACCGATATTTATCCAATACGCTTTAATGTGGTCAAAGTTATCTAACATTAGACGACTTATTGCTAACGTACGCATATCATCAAATGCCGAAGTACGACGTTTTAAACCTGCATTAACGCTTTTTGGCTGCACAGCTAAAGGAATAAAGACCATAAAGCCGTTCGTTTTATCTTGAAGTTGACGAAGGCGATCCATGTGGATTAAGCGCTCTTCTTTTGATTCGATAGAACCGTAAAGCATCGTTGCATGTGTTTTCAAGCCTAAACCGTGAGCGAGCTCGTGGGCACGCAACCAATCGTCAGTTGAAGCTTTATCAGGGCTCATTTTTAAACGATAATTTTCGGTCAAAATTTCTGCGCCTCCACCTGGTAACGTATCGAGTCCGGCTTTGATTAGCTCTTTTAAAACGTCTTCCATCGATAGCCCAGAAATACGTGAGAAAAACTCAATTTCAGCACCGGTATAAGCTTTTACCGTACAGCTAGGATAGTGCTTCTTTAGTGTTCTAATTGTATCTAAATAATAGTCAAATGGTACTTGATCATTATGCCCTCCAACGATATGGAACTCACGAACATTATCATTCCATCGATGTTCAACATAATGAAGGAGCTCGTCCATACTCATTGTATAGGCGCCTTCTTCGCCCTCTTTACGTTTGAAGTGGCAAAAACTACATGTAGCTTCACAAACATTTGTCGGGTTAATGTACATATTTTCAATAAAGTAAACATTATTCCCATTTTTTCTTTCATTCACTTGGTTCGCAAGCTGTGCAACTGAAAGTAAATCAGGCGTTTCAAATAAGTGTAAACCGTCTTCAATTGACAACCGTTCGTTATGCTGAATTTTTTCAGCAATTTCCTGCATCTTCTTATCTAAAATTAAAGTAGACATCATTATCCTCCGTTCTTATACAAATTTGGCATCAGCCAAGTTGTTTATAACTAGTAGATGACTTAACTATTCGGGATTCGAAAAAACTACTATTCTATCTTATCATTTTCTGCTTTCGAGTGTAAAATAAATCTTCTATTTCTCCTATATTATTACCAAAATTTTTACATAAAATTAATTGTAAAATCTTTGCAAATTCGTTAAAATAATATAGAAGCAGTGACTGTACCAAAAAAATGGACAAGGGGTAAGGCGATGGATAGAGACGGCGAGCACGAGAACAATATAGAAGTGATTGAAGAACTGCGAGAGAAAATGGTTGCCACTGCGCTCATACTTGGAATTAATCATCCGCAAGTGTTATGGTATAGTCAGCAAATTGACGAAAAACATAACGATATTTTAAAACATACATTATATGAAAAAGTTTAAATTAAATCCGAGGCACAGGAATTTCAATTTCTTGTGCATTTTTTATTGAATTTGTATACTAATAATAAGTAGAACGATTAATTACATTTCGCAATCGGTGTCCATGTGATGTGGGAAAAATAGGAATTTACCTTTTCTGTGATGTTAGACACCAACGAAAGTTCACTTGTGCCACCATGGTTGAACTAGGAAAAGTTAGATATTAACGGTAGAAAGTGAATTTTCACGTCAGCTACTATTTACAGGAGAGACACAAAAAGGAGGAGTTATCATGGTAAAAATATCAAAGATTGCTGGAGAAAAAATTAAAGAAATGTTAGTTGCCGAACAGGAAGAAGGAAAGAAATTATATCTTCGTATCGGTGTTAAAGGGGGAGGATGTAGCGGATTATCTTATGGTATGGGATTTGACGCAGATGTTCAAGATGATGACGTTAAGTTCGAGCAACACGGTATTGATGTAGTTGTAGATAAAGAAAGTGCCCCGATGTTAGAGGGAGTGGAAATTGATTTTAAAGAAAATATGATGGGTGGAGGATTTACGATCGAAAATCCTAATGCCGTAGCAACGTGTGGTTGTGGCTCTTCATTTAGAACGGAAGATAATAAAGGCACACCAGAAGAGTGTTAAAAAATGGACGCGTATTTAACGCTCACTTAAAGAGAGCTTGCTCATCGGCGAGCTTTCTTTAAATTGTGTGCACAACGAAAAGGGACTGTCCCATAATTCTCAGACAAGTGTCTGACAATTTCTTTTGGGAAGTCCCTATTTTAATAGCATTTATTGTTTATTTAGAAAACATGCTTGAACTGTGAGCGTGTGCTTTTGCTGTTTCAGGGTCGATGTAATCTTTTGCACTGTTAACGGCCGTCGGTGCTTCACCGAAGCCAGCGGCAATTAATTTCATCTTGCCTTCGTATGTTGCGATATCACCAGCAGCATAAATGCCAGGGATATTTGTTTCCATTTTAGAATTAACAACGATGCAGTTTTTATCGATTTCTAGACCCCAATCTTTAATTGGTCCTAGAGCTGAGATAAATCCAAAGTTAACAATGACAGAATCTACATCAATGACTTCTGTTTTATCACCACGTACTTCGCCAATCGTTACTTGACTAATCTTTTCACCATCACCATGAACATCTGCAATTGTGTAAGGTGTACGAACATCGATAATTTCAGAGTTCTTTAATTGTTCCACACTATGCTCGTGCGCTCTGAATTGCTCACGACGGTGAACAATGGTTACTTTTTCAGCGATTTCTTCAAGCATTAATGCCCAGTCAACAGCTGAATCCCCACCACCGTTTACTAATACTTTTTCGCCAGCGAAAACTTTTAAGTCGTCAACGAAGTAATGAAGATTTTTGCCTTCATATTGTTTTGCGTCTTCAACATCGATACGGCGTGGTTGGAACGCTCCAATTCCAGCAGTAATAATGATCGTTTTAGAATAGTGAACACCCGCATTTGTAGTTAATTCGAAAAGACTTTCCCCATCTTTTTCAACCTTCACTACATTTTCTACTGTTTGTTCTAAAACAACAGTTGGTTCGAATTGGCTTGCTTGTTCTTTTAAGCTATCAATGAGTTCTTGTGCGCGAACTTTCGGGAATCCAGCGATGTCATATATGTACTTTTCTGGGTATAAAGCCGAAAGTTGTCCACCTAATTGTGGCATTGCTTCAATAATTTTTACTTTAGCGTGTCGCATTCCACTATAAAAAGCAGTGAAAATCCCTACTGGTCCGCCACCGATTACCGTAATATCGTATACATTTGTATCTTGAACCAAGACTAGCACCCCCATAAAATTTTAATGATGCATCATTACATCTAATATTATATAGGTAAAAAGGGACAAAGGGAAGGGTAAAAAGACAAATAACAGCACAATTAAAAAAATTCTAAATATAAACGCTTACACAACTAGTATTACAGCGTTTTTAATGTATGAAAAATTTAAAAATTTTTACTCAAAATTATAAGGGAATTCGATAGTTTTTTCCTTAACATTATTTTGAAATTTTTTTGTTAAAAAAGTATAAAAAACTATTGCATTTTGTGTCGAAAGGACATATGATAAAAGCAAGAAGTAATTGTGAAATTTCTGTGACAACATTAAATGGAATGTATAAAAAGAGAAAGCATGGACTTTTTTTGCGAGAGTAAGTGAAAGTAATCACAAAGTTGTTTATTATGCTATTATAAGTGAAACAAATCACAAAGTCGAGTGAAACATGGTAAAAACCTCTTGCTTTAGGTTTATATTATTAGGAAAAAATAAAGTTACCTAGCCCATGCGTTAAATTTAAAAATGGAGTGATAAAAATGAAAAAGAAACCAAGGATTTTAATTTTAGGTGCGGGTTATGGTGGAATGATGACAGCTTCCAGGTTATCTAAGCAGCTTGGTTATAATGACGCCGAAATAATTTTAGTGAATAAACACAACTACCATTATCAAACTACATGGTTACATGAGCCGGCAGCAGGTACACTTCACCATGACAGAACAAGAATGCGGATTGACAGCGTTATCGATACAAACAAAGTGAAATTTATGAAAGATACAGTGGTTGAAATTAAAGTGGAAGAGAAAATGGTTGTTTTAGAAAGCGGAGAGATCGAATACGATTATTTAGTGATTGGATTAGGATCAGAGCCAGAAACATTTGGCATCCCAGGCGTTGAAGAAAATGCATTTTCCATTCGTAGTGTTAACTCTGTTCGTCAAATTCGTGAACATATTGAATATATGTTTGCTTGTTACAATAACTCAGAGGAAAAGCATGACGATTATTTAACGTTTATCGTAGCGGGTGCAGGATTTACGGGAATTGAGTTCGTTGGTGAATTAACGGAAAGAATTCCAGAGTTATGTAAAGAATATGATATCGATCGCAGTAAAGTTCGCATGCTAAGTGTAGAGGCGGCCCCAACAGCATTACCAGGGTTTGATCCAGAATTAGTGGATTATGCTGTTAGTTTACTACAAAGTCGTGGCGTTGAATTTAAAATTAACACTCCAATTAAAGAAGTAACAAAAGAAGGTGTTCTTTTAGCCTCAGGGGAAGAAGTTAAATCGAAAACGGTCATTTGGACTACAGGAGTTCGAGGAAGTTCTATCGTTGAAAAATCAGGATTTGAAACGATGAGAGGACGTATTAAAGTAGAAAAAGATATGCGTGCACCTGGACATGAAGATGTGTTTATCATTGGTGACTGTGCATTAATTATTAATGAAGAAAATGATCGTCCGTTTCCTCCAACAGCGCAAATTGCGATACAACAGTCTTACACTGTTGCTAACAATTTAAAAGCATTAATATCTGGAAGCAATAAGTTAGAAACATTTACACCTGATATTAAAGGTACAGTAGCGTCGCTAGGTGGGAAAGAAGCAATTGGTGTCGTAGGTTCGAAAAAACTTTACGGTACGTCAGCTTCGACAATGAAGAAAATTATCGATAACCGTTACCTTTATTTATTAGGTGGTTTACCGTTAGTTGTTAAAAAAGGTAAATTAAATTTATTTTCATAAGTGAGAAGCAGGGTTAATTTGTCAAAAAGCATTTCTTTAAGAGGTGAACTTTTTGGAGGATTAACCCTCTTTTTTTCTTGCGATCCGTATTATACTATATAATATAAGGATAAATTTGGAGAACTCAGGAGGGGCTTATGAAACGAAGAGATCGAAGTAACGTATGGTTAGCTGCAGCTGGCATTGTCATTCAAGATGGAAAGTGGCTCGTCGTCAAGAAAAGATACGGCGGTTTAAAAGGGCTTTGGTCAATTCCCGCTGGTTTTGTAAATGAAGGCGAGACGGTCGATCAAGCGGCGGTAAGAGAAGTATTAGAAGAGACAGGGATTGAAACAGTAGTAGAGGATATAGTCGGTTTAAGAACTGGCGTTATTAACGAAACGATAAGTGATAATATGGTCGTTTTTTTATTACAACAAACGGGCGGGACACTCTCTATTCAAGAAGGCGAACTTGAAGACGTTGCATTTATGACGAAAGAACAGTTAGAAGCCGATCCAAACAC
>SKOL01000232.1 GCA_007120055.1 Anaerobacillus sp. | reverse complement strand
GGCTTGGCAATGTTGGCCAGGCGAATTATGCAGCAGCAAAAGCTGGGGTAGTAGGCTTAACGAAAACGGCAGCACGCGAATTAGGGCGAAAAGGTGTTACTGTAAATGCTATTTGTCCAGGTTTTATTGATACTGATATGACAAGAGGAGTTCCAGAGAAGGTTTGGGATCTTATGATTTCTAAAATCCCTATGGGAAGAGCTGGATCACCTGAAGATGTTGGAAATTCTATAGCTTTCCTATCTTCAGATCAGGCTTCCTATATTACTGGTGAAGTCATCAATGTTGGTGGCGGAATGGTTCTTTAAGATTGAACCTTTACTAAAAGCAACAATGAAAAGGAGGGGAACGTGTTGATAGAAAAAAAATCAACAGCAAAGGACATCGTTTCTCAAATAAAAGACGAGAGCACATTAGCTGTATGTGGGTTTACCCTCATGGGTGCGTGTGAAGAAATTTTAAGAGAAATTGAGAGTAACTTTTTAGAAAATGGAAAACCGAATAATTTAACGTTATTTCATGGGGCTGGTCATAGTGACACAGTGAATGGAATTGAACATTTAGCTCATAAAGGATTAATTCGACGTATTATTGGGTCTCATTGGGGCTTAGCTCCAAAATGGAGAGAATTAATTAATCAAAATGAAGTCGAAGCTCATTGTCTGCCGCAAGGTCAAATTACACATTTATTTAGAGCGATGGCATCAGGGAAACCTGGAAACTTTACAAAAGTTGGCTTAGGAACATTTATTGATCCAAGACTCGAAGGTGGAAAGATTAATGAGAAAGCTGCAAAAAGCGAAGGGTTTGTAGAGTTAATTAACATAAAAAATGAAGAATACTTGTTTTATAAAGAAATTCCGATAGATATTTGTATTATTCGTGGAACAACAGCTGATGAGCTCGGAAATGTAACAATGGAAGATGAAGCTCTTAAATTAGAAGCGATCTCCCTTGCTCAAGCAACTAAGAGATTTGGTGGTAAAGTAGTCGTTCAAGTGAAAAATTATGCGAAGCGTGGAACACTTCCACCGAAAGATGTTGTCGTTCCTGGAATTTATGTTGACCATATTGTTGTAGCTGAAAATCCGGTCGAAACTCATCGTCAAACATCTAGTACTGTATATAACCCTGTTTTTACAGGAGAATTAAAAGTTCCGATTGCTGAAGCTGAGCCTCTGGAGTTAAGCGTACGAAAGATTGTAGGACGACGCGCGGTTAGGGAACTTTTCCCAGATGCTGTTGTAAATTTAGGAACAGGTATTCCAGGCGATATGATTGGTCCAGTTTCAAGTGAAGAAGGCATTTTGGATGATATTCATTTAACGATAGAATCAGGTGCTATCGGCGGCGTTCCAATGGGTGGAACTGACTTTGGTATCACAAAGAATGCAGATGCCATTATTGAACATCCATATCAGTTCGACTACTACTGTGGTCGTGGCGTAGATATTACCTTCATGGGAACTGCTGAAGTCGATATATTAGGGAATGTCAATGTAAGCCGATTTGGAACTAGAACTGTTGGTTGTGGTGGTTTCATAGAAATTACCCAAAATGCTAGAAAAGTAGTATTTTGTTCAACATTTACTGCTGGTGGACTAGAGGTTGAGGTACAAGCTGGGAAACTTAAAATCATTAATGAAGGAAAATCGAAGAAATTCATTAGCCAAGTTAACCAAGTTACCTTTAGTGGTATGATAGCTCAACAAAAAGAACAAACTGTTCTTTTTGTAACAGAAAGGGCTGTTTTCGAATTGACCCAGGATGGTGTAGTGCTAATAGAGATTGCTCCGGGAATTGATATTGAGAGAGACATTCTTGCTCAAATGGAGTTTAAACCGATCATCTCACCTCAGCTAAAGGAAATGGATGCAGCTATTTTTAATCATGAATCAATGAATTTTAAAAATGAGTTTAGTAGAAAAATTGTAGCATTAGTATGATTTGCTAAAGTGTTTTATTTTGAGAGATAAAAAACTGTTTTTACTCTCTTAAATAAATAATTTGTAAGCGTTTAAAAAACTAGGGGGGACTAAAAATGAAGAAAATGAAGAAAAAGTTAATTTTAGCTTTATCGCTGGCAACTGCTTTGGTTTTGTCAGCATGTGGAAGTGATGAGGCTTCAAGTGGACAATCTGGAGAAGCAAAAGGTGCAAATGAAGAATTCACTAAAGTTTTTGACGTAAGCATACCATTAGGCGTGGGTTCCCACCATGATATTGGTATTGAAAAGTTCGGTGAAGAATTAGAAAGGTTAACAGACGGAAGACTTTCAGTGAGAACTCACTATAATAATGCTTTAGGTGGAGAACGAGAAGTAGTTGAGGGTATGTCAATTAATTCCATCGATATGGGGATGTCATCAACAGGACCATTAGGTGGATTTGTACAAGAATTTTATATGTTTGACTTACCTTATCTAATTGATAATAGAGAACATGCATATGCTGTACTTGAGAGTGAAATTGGTGATAAATTAGCAGAAAAACTTGAAGAGGCAGCTAACGTAAAAGTTTTAGGTTGGATGGAAAATGGCTTCCGTCATAATACAAACGATATTCGAGCTCTAAATACACCTGAAGATTTAAGAGGAATTAACCATCGTACTCAAGAAAGTGAAGTTCAAGTAGACACGTGGTCAGCTTTAGGCGCAAATGCAACACCAATGGCATGGCCAGAAGTTTATACGGCATTACAACAAGGGGTAATGGATAGTCAAGAAAACCCACTACCAACGATTTATGACGTTAATTTTTATGAAGTTCAAAAGTATTTAAACTTAACGCAACACGTATATCATCCAGCTCCATTATTAATGAGTAAAGTACTATTTGATTCGCTTTCTGCTGCAGATCAAGAAGCTATTATGGAAGCGGCAGCAATTGCAACGCCAGTTCAACGTGAGGCTAGTGAACAGCAAGAAATTGAAATGAAAGAAAAATTAGCTGAATTAGGAATGGAAGTGACTGAGCCAGATCTTGACCTCTTTAGAGAAGCTGTAACTCCTGTTTACGAAAAATGGGCTCCAAGAATTGGTGAAGATTTGATTGAAACGGTAAGAAACTTTGATTATTAATTAATTAATTATTAATTATTAATGTAAAGTTAAAAGGGTGGTTCTAAAACCACCCTTTTAATGAAATTAAGGAGGTGTGAGCATGCCAATAGTTTTGAAACAGTTTGTACGAATTGTGGACGTTATAAATAAGATTATTGGATGGGTGTTAGCTTTAGCCCTAGGGATCATGACAGTTTTAATTTTTTGGCAAGTATTTGCTCGTTATGTTGTTGGAAACTCGTTAACTTTTTCCGAAGAAGTTTCTCGTTTTACGATGATTTGGATGACATTTTTAGGTGCAGCATATGCCATTAGACAAGGAACATTAATTGCAGTTGATATATTACCAGATTTCACAAAAGGTAAATTAAGTAAAGCTATTAAAATTATTTCATATTTAGTTGCACTAATATTTTATTTTGTCCTAATTAAATTTGGATGGGAAATGTCACAATCTGTTTCCTTCCAAAGAGCCCCAGCTACTGGTTTATCAATGTTCTGGCCAATGCTTGCGACTAGTGTAGGTGGAGTACTCATGTTTATAAATACGATTGCTGTTTTAATAGAAGAAATCTTCAGAAAGGAGGAGTAAAATGATACCTTTACTTTTTATTTCTTTATTCATTTTTTTTGCATTAAGTGTTCCAATAGCGGTTTCACTAGGCTTGGCGACAACTTTAGTTGTATGGCAAGGGGAGATTTTTTCACTCCAAGTTATAGCTCAACAAATCTTTAACTCAATGAATTCGTTTCCACTAATGGCGATCCCGTTTTTTATCTTAGCGGGTTACTTAATGCAATCAGGTGGAATCTCTGAGAGGTTAATAAATTTTGCAAGTGCTTTAGTTGGTCATATTACTGGTGGTCTTGCGATGGTAGCCATCGTTACCTCGATGTTCTTTGCAGCGATTTCTGGATCTGGTGCAGCGACAACGGCTGCAATCGGAGCCATTCTCATTCCAGCGATGATTGCTAAAGGATACGATGCGAGATATGCCAGTGCAAATCAAGCAGTATCAGGTGCTTTAGGGGTTATTATTCCACCTAGTATTCCATTAATCCTGTACGGTATTGCGGCTCAAGTATCGGTTGGGGATATGTTTATAGCAGGTATTATACCAGGAGTGTTCGTTACATCAACCTTATTGATCGCAGCTTATATTGTAGCAAAAAGGAAAGGGTATGTAGGTATTGAAAAAGTTAGTTTTAAAGATACGTTGATTGCTTTTAGAAAAGCAATATTATCATTACTAATGCCTGTTATCATTTTAGGTGGTATTTATGGTGGGATCTTTACCCCTACAGAAGCAGCGGTGATCGCTGTAGCCTATTCTTTTGTTATCGGAGTATTTGTTTATCGAGGTATCAACATTTATGAATTAGCAGACATATTCAAGAAATCGGCTGTGACGACTTCGATTGTAATGTTCGTTATTGGTACTGCAGGATTGTTTAGCTTTGTACTAAATCGTTTAGGTGTTCCGACACTACTATCAGAGTTCTTTTTAAATATTACAACAAGTGTAGTTGTGTTTCTTATTTTAGTAAATATTCTCTTACTAATCACAGGAATGTTTATCGAAGCTGCAGCGGCAATTTTAATCTTAGTTCCAATCTTATTGCCAGTTGCCGTCAGTTTAGGAATTGATCCAGTTCATTTTGGAATTATCATGGTCGTTAACTTAGCGATTGGAATGATTACTCCACCTGTAGGTATTAACTTATTCGTGGCATCGCAGGTATCTAAAATAAAATTAGCAGCGATATCCCGTGCAATTATTCCGTTTGTACTTCTTCTGTTTGTTAACGTACTTGTTATAAGCTTTCTTCCGTTCCTATCTACATGGCTTCCGTCTTTACTGAAATAGTAAAGGTTTAAATTATTAATTAATTAATTAGTTTAGTTACGGTGCTCGAACATAGAAGTAAAGCTATTTGGTGTAAACAATGAGGATATTCAACGAGCCAAAAAGGCAATTGATGAAAAATTAGAAATTCTCGTTGAAAATGAACTTATGCCTACAGTAAATAAAGCCGAAATTGTGGGAAGAATTCATCCCACAATTTTTGGACGTAGATATATTGGTTAATAATGCAGGATTAGCCGGACAAACGCTTGCAATTGAAAGGTTGGAAACGTTTGGCTGGGATGAAGTGGTGAATAGTAATCTAAAAAGTGTATTTCTATGTACGAAAGCTGTACTTCCATGGATGAAAAAAACGAATGGTGGACCAATTATTAATTTACCCCGTTTTCCTTGCTTCTGATCAAGAGATTGGAATAACCGGTGAGGATATTAAAGTAAATGCAGGAGTTGTAATGTATTAATTTAAATAATTTCTAAATTAAACATTTTTACTTAGTGTTTATAAGGAAATGAATATATTTAAATTTTATCTCATTCGTAGAATATGAATTTTGAGGAGGAAATTACATTGGAAATTAAAGAAGTTGCCGTAATAGGTGCAGGCCTTATGGGGGCAGGAATTGCCCAAGTAGTTGCAGAAGCCGGCTTTAAAATAAATTGGATTGATATTTCAAGGGAACAACTCGATAAGGGAAAAGAAAACATTGAAAAACTACTTCAAAGAAAAGTAGATAAAAATAAGATATCTTTAGATGAAAAAGAAAAAACATTATCTTTGCTAAATGACTGTACAGATATGTCAGCAATTGCAAATTCAGATATTGTTATAGAAGCTGTGCCTGAGAATTTAGAGTTAAAGAAAAAAGTATTTCAACAGATTAATGAATTTTCAAAAGATAGTGCAGTTTTAGCCTCTAATACGTCGGCATTATCAATCGCAGCTATTGGATCAGTTATTCAAAAACCTGAAAGATTTATAGGAGCGCATTTCTTCTATCCAGCACCGGTTTTTAAGTTATTAGAAGTAACACCAAGTATACTCACATCACAAACTACAATTGATACGATGATGAACTTTGGTGAAGCGATTAACAAACGCCCTGTCC
>SKOL01000149.1 GCA_007120055.1 Anaerobacillus sp. | reverse complement strand
TTCCATTTTATGTATAGACGAGGGAAGGCATACGAAAGTTACAAACAAACTCAATACACTAATGACGACAAATTTTACCATCTAACATGAAAAAGTGGACACTTTCCCTCACTTCGCTGTGACCTTCTATCGAATCTCAGAGGCTCGTTCGCAAAAGTGTCCACTTTTTTTCATACAAAACCCATATATCGCCATTCCTGACTGCATCTAACCTGAAATGTCCCTCGAAGGTCCTAACCACTAACCAACATACCAACTATCAAACTAACCATAAAATCCCCACTATCTAAACTTTTTCAGACAGTAGGGATTGGTATGATAATTCCAAACTATTCGCTTTACACTAGCGGCTCGACATTTACTTTTAAACCTTCAATGAAGGAGCCATCTTTAAGGAGACGTTCAAACTCTAACTCCTGTAACATCGCAATAATTTTTTCTTCTTCCATATTACGAATACATTTATCTAGTTCAATCTCGACAGGGACTTCACAATGAATCTCAGCTAGTTTTCGCGATAAATGAAGCATGTCTAATTCTGTCTCGATTTTATTTCTAATTCCTTTTGAAAGGTTTGGTAAGTTTTCTAGTATCCCAGCAATTGATTCGTACTGTGTCAACAACTTAATCGCTGTTTTTTCACCGACACCTTTTACACCAGGGAAATTATCACTTGGATCACCCATTAAACCTTTTAAATCGATAAATTGCGCTGGTGTTAACCCTTTTTCCTCTAGCAATTTTTCTGGTGTATACACTTCGTAGTTTGACATTCCTTTTTTCATAATAATCGGCTGAACCGTTTCGGTTACAAGTTGCAAAGTATCCCGGTCGCCAGTTAAAATTTGAATTTGTAACTGATCACTGTATTTTTTAGCAATAGTGCCGATACAATCATCAGCCTCATAGCCTTCAACACCGATATTTGGAATATTAAAACTATCAACTACTTTTTTTACTAGATCAAATTGCGGAATCAACTCTTCAGGTGGCTCGCCTCGGTTTGCTTTATACGCAGGGAAAAGCTCATTACGGAACGTTTTTGCCCCCATATCCCAGCAACAAAGTACATGAGTTGGTTGAAATGTTCGAATCGCGTCTTGCATATATTTCACGAAGCCATAAATCGCATTCGTCGGAACACCTTTACTCGTTTTCATAATATAGCCGCTATATGAAGTGGCGTAAAATCCTCGGAAAAGCAAGGCCATGCCATCAATAATCATTAACGAATCTTTATTAGACAAAATATCATCTCCTGATTGTTAGTTAATCGTTCTAGAAATAAGTTTGTAACTTTGAAAAACTCATAAGTTTAATCATATCAAAAATTGTCATAGATTAATAGTTTTTATCTTATCGTCTACCTTTTATTATTTAAAACCAGCATGACGAAGCATCGTCACCAAAGCTACTGACCTCAATTACGTCATGAGATACATCTTAGAATCTACTTCATGCAGCTTTGCGACGAGTAACCGCAGGAGCATTTCTTACTAATATGGAAAAGAACGAGCAATTTCCTTCGCTTCGCTGTAAAACTCTAGCTAATTTTAGAGGCTCGTTCAGGAAATTACTCATTCTTTTTTTCATACAAAACCAGCATGACGAAGCCCCCCACCGCACCATCTAACTTGTAAAAGTCAGACTAGGGCGCTTCCTAACCAACAAACCAACTAACCATTAACCAACTTTTCCATACAAATATTTCCCACAAAGTGCTAAGATTAATCTAGAAGATTTCATAGAAGGAGAACAAATCATGCAAGTACAGAGACAACTATCAAAAACAGCAACCGAACAAAAGACAATGTATAACATTTTGTTAATCATTGGCTTCGTGCATTTATTAAATGATGCGATCCAAGCCGTCGTTCCTGCGATGTTTCCAATTTTACAACAATCGATGGGGCTAACATTTACACAGTTAGGTATTATTGCCTTTGCTTTAAATTTCACGTCTTCTTTAATTCAACCTGTCGTTGGTTTATATACGGATAAGAAACCATCTCCATATGCGTTACCGATCGGCTTATGCTTCACGTTTGTGGGTGTACTAGGTCTTGCATTGGCGCCATCGTTTTGGCTTATTGTCGTGTCGGTCATCTTAATTGGTCTAGGTTCAGCTACGTTTCACCCTGAAGGCTCTCGTGTGGCTTATATGGCAGCAGGGAATCGTCGTGGTTTTGCACAATCGATTTACCAAGTCGGTGGTAATGCTGGACAAGCGTTAGCTCCGATCATCACGGCACTTATTTTAGTTCCTTTAGGACAATTTGGGGCGATCTGGTTTACACTAGTTGCAGCTCTTGCTATCGGCTTATTATTTTATATCGCAAGGTGGTATTCCGAACAAGTCGCAATAATCGCTAAAACAAAACTAGCAAAGAAAACGACTACTAAGCAAAGTTCACAAACTCGTAAACTTGTTATTTTTGCGATTACGTTACTAGTTTTCTTAGTATTTGCACGGTCTTGGTTCCACGCTGGTATTACGAACTTTTATGCATTTTACCTAATTGAACAATTCAGCTTAACGATTCAACAGTCGCAAATATATATCTTTATATTTTTAGCAGCGGGAGCGATTGGCACATTTGCTGGAGGTCCTCTAGCTGATCGTTACGGAAAACGTAATATGCTGTTAATCTCGATGCTAGGGTCTGCTCCTCTTGCCCTTTATTTACCACATGCTGGGCAAGCAATGTCCTATGTACTTTTAGGTGCCATCGGCTTTATTATTTTATCAAGCTTTTCTGTTTCTGTCGTATATGCACAAGAATTAGTGCCTGGAAAAATCGGTATGGTCTCAGGCTTAATTGTCGGACTTGCCTTTGGAATGGGTGCTTTAGGTTCTGTCGCCTTAGGGATCCTTGCTGATTTATTTGGATTAACAAACACAATGCTTATCGTTGTTTCATTACCCCTCCTAGGGTTATTAACGTTTTTCTTACCTAGCGATCAAAAATTAAGAGAAATTAATCCATAAGGATAATAGAATAGCATTGAAATAGAGTAATATTTGTTATAACAAGAAAAATTAATCTAAATCCTTGTCTAATTTTAAACATTCGACAAATACTGAAAATTTATCTTGACTATTATTTTTAAAGTTGGTACTATCTTCTTAATTATTTTTTCTACAATCAAGTGAATTTCATAATTACCAAAAAAGAGTCATATCAAACAAAATATAGTTGCAAGTGTTTTGGTGCAACTATATTTTGATCTTAGTGACGGGAATAATGAATGATGAAATTCATTAAATCGTATCAACATTTAAATTCTAATAGTGTAAAAAGCGCGCGATGAATACTATGGATAAAACTATAGTAGGAGCAGCTTCTGGAGAGTCCGCAACTTCTGCGGCGCCGAAGGATTCACAATCTCAGGCAAAAGGACAGAAGAGTAACTAACATATTTTTGTACGTTATTCTGTGGCCTTTGAGATTGGTTTAACTCCAATCTCTTTTTATTATTCTTTAACTTTAATTATTTACAGGGGTAAATTACTAAAATGGTCTTTTACCGCAAACAGCAAGCTTTAAAATTCAACGAGGTGATAAAAATGGAAAAAAAACGTGCAGTTGTAAGTGTTATTGGGAAAGATCAAGTCGGAATTATCGCAAAAGTGACAAACGTGTTAGCGGATAATAACGTGAACGTTCTCGATATTAGTCAAACGATTCTCCAAGACTTTTTTACAATGATGATGCTTGTCGATGTCTCAGAAATTGAAAGTCTTGAGAAGCTACAAGAACAGTTCGATCCGATCAACGAAGATATGGGTTTAAAAATTAATATTCAGCTTGAAGATTTATTTAAAGCGATGCATCGTGTATAGAAATTAGGAGGAATCAATGATGAATATAGCACTTTCGGAAATGCAAGAAACGATTAGAATGGTACAAATGGAAAGCCTCGACATCCGCACTGTAACGATGGGGATTAGCCTCCGTGATTGTGCTGATTCAGACTTTGAAAAAATGAATAAACGTGTATATGAAAAAATCACATCGTATGCAAAAAATTTAACGTCAGTTGCTGAAACCGCTGAAAAAGAATTTGGAATCCCAATCATTAATAAACGAATTTCTATAACACCGATCGCTGAAATTTTAGGTGATGCTACGAAAGAACAAGCGATAGAGCTTGCAAAAACACTTGATAAAGCTGCTAAAAAGCTCGGGGTTGACTTTATTGGCGGCTACTCTGCTTTAGTTCATAAAGGAATTTCTAAAGGTGAGCAAACATTACTTGATGCATTGCCTGAAGCTTTAAGTGTAACGGAACGTGTTTGTTCTTCGATCTCCGTTGCAACAACGAGAACAGGAATTAATATGGATGCTGTTCAACAAATGGGGCTCATCATAAAAGAAGCAGCCGAACGAACAAAGGATGCAAATGGAATTGCCTGTGCAAAACTCGTTGTGTTTTGTAATCCTGTTGAAGATAACCCGTTTATGGCAGGTGCGTTTCACGGAGCTGGTGAAGGTGAAGTCGTTTTAAATGTTGGCGTTAGTGGCCCAGGTGTTGTTCTCAATGCGTTGCGCCGTTATCCTGATGTTGACCTTGGTGTTGTTTCTGAAGTTATTAAAAAAACCGCCTTTAAAATCACTCGAGCGGGTGAATTAATTGGTCGTGTTGTCGCAGAACGTTTAAACGTACCTTTCGGGATTATGGATTTATCTCTTGCCCCTACAAACGCCGTTAACGATAGTGTCGCTGAAATACTAGAAGAAATTGGCTTAGAAAGAGTCGGGACACACGGAACGATCGCAGCGCTAGCTTTAATGAATGATGCCGTTAAAAAAGGTGGAGCCATGGCTAGCTCCTACGTTGGTGGATTAAGCGGTGCTTTTATTCCTGTAAGTGAAGATAACGGGATGATCCGTGGTATTGAAGAAGGTGCACTTACATTGTCTAAGCTTGAAGCAATGACTTGTGTTTGTTCCGTAGGTCTTGATATGATTGCTGTTACTGGCGATGTATCACCCGCTTCCTTATCTGCGATGATTGCAGATGAAGCGGCGATCGGGATGATTAATAAAAAAACAACAGCTGTCCGTGTCATTCCTGTCCCTGGTAAAAAAGAAGGCGAAATGGTGGAGTTTGGCGGTTTACTTGGAAGAGCGCCAGTCATGGGAGTCAATCCTTTTAGTTCCGAAAAACTTATTAAGCGCGGCGGAAGAATCCCTGCACCACTACAAGCATTGATTAATTAAGTGGCTAGTTAAAGAGGGTGGGACAAAAGTGTCAGACACCATGCGGATCCTACTAAATATAGACGTAAAGATTTATTATATGTCTATATTCGGTGTCTAGCGGTGTCTGACACTTTGTTTTGTCCCACCCTCTTTAAAATTTAATACCAAAATCGCGATTTATCTTTATCGTATTTTTTTAATAACTCATCCTCAAATTCTTTTGAAATACTTTGATTTGGATCATATTCAGGACCGTTTTTAATCGTATCTCTTGATAGGTCAATATGAACGACCTTATCTACCCAACTAATATAGTTAATCCAATGTGGTGAAACTAAAACATGTTTTCCTGGCCACCAATTTTTCGTATCGACTACTAAATAGCGAACATTCCATGTCTTATCATTGATGACAAAGTTCTCTACGTGACCAATATCTCCGTCTTTTGCTTCAATTCCATAACCGGAAATTTCTTTAAAACTTCGTAAATTTGAGCTTTCTGGATCCTCGACTTCACCAATCACATCATTGTTAACTGGCTCCCTCGCTAATTCGGTCGGATAGAAATATGATCCCCAAGCTTTTTCTCCACTCCAATATGGTCTGAGACCAAAATAATTGTTATATTCAATTTCGTACTTTTTAGAAACTGGTAAATCTGCGTCAATAGAAGGACTATTTTTAATCATTTCTTTTGTTAATGATAACGCGACATTGCCATTAACAAAATCAAAGTCGTTAATCGACATTGGTGATATTAACACTTTCCTCCCAGGTAACCACTTCATCGTATCAACAACTAAATAGCGTACCGTCCAATACTTGTCATCAATTAAAAGGTCGTGTAC
>SKOL01000002.1 GCA_007120055.1 Anaerobacillus sp. | reverse complement strand
GATTACTATGTGACAGATTCTGATATTTCGAATCTTATTCCAGCAATTTTTCTTACTGACATCAATTTAGCCCGTACGATCTTAAGTACGATTTCAGCTTCACTCCTAACGATGACGACGATTACGTTTTCGACGATTTTAGTCGTGTTAACTACTTTCCTATCGGAGTTTTCACCGAGAACATTGCAAAACTTTATTACCGACCATAGTACTCAGCGTGTATTAGGCGTTTTTGTTGGTGGCTTCACCTACTCTATTCTTTTATTACTTTTTTTAAGAGATGATCTTTCAACAACGTTTATCGTACCGAGTTTTGCAGTTCTATTAGCAATTTTTTGCCTGATTATGTTCGTTTTTTTTATCAACCACGTATCGAAGTGGATGCAAGTGAGTAATTTAATCCACAATATTACGTTAAAAATCATGGAACGTATCGATCAAAAGTTTGAAGATAAAAATAAAGTTCACGAAGATGCCCCATGGGAAGATTGGGAAAGCGATGAACTAACTCATCTCAATCCAAAAAAAATGAAACTAAACACTTCTGGCTATATTAAACATATTGATTTATACGGAATCATTAAACAAGCAACAATAGATGATTACATTATAAAAATTGAAAAAAAAGTTGGTGAATACGTAGACCAGGATAGTGACATTCTCTCTATTTGGGCTATAGGAGGCCACCATAGTATCGATCATTACGAAAAGTATATTTCAGTAGCTAAAGAAAAAGCTCCTGTCGATGATATAGAGTTCGGGTTAACTAAAATTGTTGAAATTGCACTTAGAGCCTTATCCCCAGGTGTGAACGATCCGAATACCGCGATTAATTGTATCGAAAACTTAGGAAAGATCTTAACTAAACTCGGTCAAAAACATTTACCAAGATCTTATCATAATGATGCTAATCGAAATTTACGTGTCATCTTCGAACACCCTTGTTTTTACGATTACTTATTTAAATGCTTTTACCAAATTCGTAAGTACGGCTTTGATGACATTTCAGTCCTTCAATCAGCGTTAAAAGCTTTCACTTCGATTTGCGAACGGAATTCAAAGGAAATTAAAGATACTATCTGGGAATTTACCAATCATATTATTGAAGGAATTGAACCGAAAGAATTGCTTACCTTAGACAAAAAATACATTAACGACGAACTACAGCGACTCGCCAAAGCCGCGGATAAAAGAAATGAGTATAAACCACTGTAGTTCATACGCTGTACAAAGTAGGTGAAAATGATGTACATCGGTTGCCATATGAGTATTAGAAACGGTTACGACCAAGCAGCGAAAACAGCACACGCCTTAGGTGCTAATGCTTTTCAATACTTTCCGAAAAATCCACGAAGCATTTCGATTAAAGATTTTGATAAAAAGGCAGCGGTACGTTGCCAACAATTTTGCCAAGAAGAAAAGCTCGTTTCATACGCGCATACACCTTACCCTACAAAGCTCATTTCTGAAAATCTTGAGCTAGAAAATCAAATCATCGCTTCACTGATAAATGATTTAGAAATTGCTGAAGCCTGTGGCTCGCTCGGCGTTGTTGTACATTTCGGTACGATGAAAACTGGAGATCTTCTTGAAGGCTATAAAAAGATGATATCTGTATTAAATTCAGTGTTACACCAATGGAACGGAAACGTGCAAATACTTATCGAAAACAATGCTGGTGCAGGAACAAATATGGGTATAACGTTAGAGGAAATGGTCCAAATTCGAAAACTAACGAATGAACCTGAAAAAATCGGTTTCTGTTTTGATACATGTCATGCTTACGCTAGCGGGCTATGGAATGGAGATAATTGGGATAGCCTAGTCGAAAAAGGTTTAGAACTTGAGTATTTTCAACATTTAAAAGTCATCCATCTAAATAATTCAAAATACGCAAGTGGCAAAAGGAAAGATCGTCATGCAAATTTATTGAATGGTTTTATAACCGAAACACAATTACAGGAAATTTTGCACTCACCCGTTCTCAACAATATTCCGTTTATTTTGGAGACTCCAAATGATGAAGAGATGCACTCACACCGCGATGAAATACAGCTTGTAAAAAAGTGGCTTAATTAATCAGTCTGTCTATAACATGAATTAGTCACATTTTATTCAAAAAATGACTTGAAAATATGTGAGAATTTACACACGTACTCTTTATAAATTCTGATATAATCACAGTAAATGATAATCATTTTCACCAGAGAAGGGGATACTCCAATGGAAAAAGTATATTTTTGTAAAGAAAATAAATTTAAATCTAAAAAGGTTTATAAGAAACTTAAGTCCCTTGACCTTAATATAAAAATTAAACGCAAAGGTTGTATTGGAAAGTGTAAAACGTGCAAACATAGTCCTTTTTCGGTCGTTGACGGAAACGTATTAAAATGCGAAACTTCAAAAGAGCTATATAAGGAAATTTATAAAAAAGTTAATTAAAAATACTGAAAGGTGATATTTTATGGAACCGGCTATTTTAGTGCATATTATAATGGGAAGTATTTTATCTTTATTAATAGTATTAACTGTATATTATTTACTCAGGATACTTATGTCCACGCAAGAACAAAAAGCAAATTTCAAAACAAAATTTATACGTTTTGGAATTTTATCCGTTGTTGTTTACATCGTATACATGGGTTGGGTATTTATAAAAAATAATCTGATATAAAAAAGCTTGAAGACATTTCTTTTCGTCTTCAAGCTTTTTACTAAATTTTTCGTAATACTTTATTAAAATTGTGTCATCCTTAAAGTATCGTTACGCTTTTTCTTTTTTTTACTGTAAATAAAGTAAACAATAAAAGCAATTGCAACAATGATAAAGATCATCATCTGGTCAAATGTCCCATTTAAAAAACCTAATGGA
Source organism: Anaerobacillus sp. (assembly GCA_007120055.1). The sequence goes on along the minus strand of SKOL01000002.1, from coordinate 16,263 downwards.
ACGAGCGATAAGACACTAAAGTATATAAGGTTCCCTAAGCTCGTGGCTAAAATAAAATCTTTAAACTTGATGGAGCTAACACCACTTACCATATTAATAATACTAGTGGGGGCTATCGGAACCACTCTAGTAAATAATACGTACATAAATCCATTTTTTTCAGCTTTTTGTTTAATATCCTCACTAATTTTCTTCTCCAATAATTCTTTAAAGAAATAGCGAATACTTACAAAAACAATTGCCGCTGCGATGATACTAAACAACCAACTCCATATTAACCCGTAAAAATAACCAAAAAATGCAATATTTTTTGTTAAGACTAAAATTAAGGGAAAAACTGTTAACGTATTTTGAATAAGAATGACAATAAATGTTATGAACAACAGTAATGGTAATTGATCACTAACTGTATTATATAAATGATCGAATTCGCCTGCCCTCAGTGTATAGAACAGTTCTGTATTTATGAGAAAATATATAGTTACTACTAAAATAGTAAGCAATAAAACAATTTTTACCCAGCCTTTAATTAAATTCACCTTCTTTCATTTTCCTCATTTTAACAAGGAAATATGAACAAAGTATGAATATCAGCTACTTTCTTTGCTCATTATCAACTTAAATAGTTTCCTTATATGACTTTCTTTTGTTTCTTTCGTATTCTGGTAGATTTAATAAAGACAGAACCAACAAAAGCAGTTATTGGGATCGATAAGATTAATCCGATACTACCAGCTAACGTTCTTAAAATTTCTACAACTAAAAACTCCATATGAATTAGCTCAGAGAACGTATTTTCATAAGCGTATAACAACATTAATAATGGTAATGCTGCACCAACGTAGGCAAGTATTAACGTATTGGCCATCGTTCCCATTATGTCTTTTCCGACATTCATTCCAGACTGAAACAATTGCTTCGTTTTTATTGTCGGATCTGCTTTTTTAACTTCATCCATCGATGAAGCAATTGAGATTGCCACGTCCATAACTGCACCTAATGCTCCGATTATAATACCGGCAAGCAATAAACCTTGAAAATCAATATTAACCTCATTATGAAAAAGTTGCAACATTCTTTCCTCTTCACCATGAAAGCCTGTTAGTTTCATAGCATTAGAGAAAATAATTGAGATAATTGCTGCTGACGCTAAGCCACCAACGGTTCCAGCAAGAGCTGCTAACGTTTTCCTTGAGAAACCACTTACTGTAACAAATGTAACTGCTGTAACGATCGCACCAGTTGCAATTGCTAATAATACTGGATGATACCCTGCAAATAAGTACGGTACCATAAACTTAAATATGATAAATAGTGTAAATCCTAAAGTTAAAATAGATTTGAACCCTTGTTTTTGACCAAAAATCACTAATAAAGCAATAAAAATACCAACTAGTAATATCGTAGAACGATCTCTTTTATAATCGGTAATATCTGCAGCTACTACGAGACCATCTTCAAACTGGATTTGCACAAATACGCGATCATTTTCTTTCAGCTGAAAATTTCCGAACCCTCTCCCGTCTCCAGGATAGTTATAACTTTCAGCAGTTATTACGTCACCTTTATACTCCCCTGAGGTAATTTCTAATCTAACAATTTGGTGCTCCATTTCGACGCCACTAAAGGGGTCCATATCCGTGTTTCTTTCTAAAATTTCTAATACTTTTCCATCAGTAGTAACCATTTCATAGGAACTGTCAAAATGAGAGGGATCATAGAGTGTTTCTTGGTCTGGCCAGTCATCCCATTCAGTTTCATCAAGTTGATTTATCGGTGGATCATATGTATCTAGTTCCCCACCAAAAGAAGTAGCTTGTACAATAAAAGAGGGAAAAGACAGAATGAATAGTAACAAGAGACTTATCATCGTTTTTTTCATCTATAACGACCCTTTCTTTAATAAAAGTGCCAGCTACATCAATAATAATAACTATAAAACATGGATAGCCACTTATAGATATTGTTTTATATTGAGGTAACTGACACTTATGACAATCTTTTTATATCGTTTTAAATTTTCGCAATCTTAAAGTGTTTAATACAACTGATACAGAACTAAAGGCCATCGCTGCCCCAGCAAGCATCGGATTTAATAATAGTCCGAATAACGGGAATAGTAATCCTGCAGCAACTGGAATTAATACGATGTTGTAGCCGAACGCCCAACCTAAGTTTTGCCAAATCATTCTCATTGTTGCTTTTGATAGACGTAATGCTGTTACGACACTCATAATGTCTCCACGCATTAACGTAATATTTGCAGTTTCCATCGCTACATCTGTACCTGTACCGATCGCAATTCCAACATCTGATTGTGCTAAGGCTGGTGCATCATTTATACCATCTCCAACCATCGCTACGACTTTACCTTCGTCTTGTAATAGCTTTACTTCTTTCGCTTTGTCTTCAGGTAATACTTCAGCAATAAAGCGATCGATTCCCGCTTGTCGAGCGATTGCCTCAGCGGTTTTGTAATGATCTCCTGTAATCATAACTACTTCTAAGCCCATCTTCTTCATTTCGCTAACCGCTTTAATTGAATCTTTTTTCAACGTATCAGCAACGGCGATCACTCCTGCACACACGCCATTTTCAGCAACATACATTGGCGTTTTTCCTTCATGTGCAAGCTTTTCAGCTTCTGCTTTAATATTCTCGATTTCTACGTTCTTTTCTTTCATTAATTTCAAGTTACCGATTAAGATTTCTTTTTCATCGTAGGTTGCTTCAATACCATGACCAACAATTGCTTGGAAGTTTTCTGGTTCAAATAATTGAAGCCCGCGATCTTTTGCAGCATTTACAATTGCTTCTCCAAGTGGATGTTCAGAAGCCGTTTCAATGGAAGCGGCAATCGTTAATAATTCATCTTCTGATAGTGTCGTTGAAGTAACCACAACATCAGTTAACACAGGCTTACCTTCTGTGATCGTTCCAGTTTTATCTAAAACGACTGTATTTGTTTTATGAGCTTTTTCTAAACTTGCTGCATCTTTAATAAGGACACCGTTTTCCGCACCTTTTTCAGTTCCAACCATGATTGCCGTTGGTGTTGCTAACCCTAGAGCACACGGACAAGCGATGATTAACACGGCAATAAACGTTGATAACGCGAATATAAGTGATGGATCTGGACCGATGAAATACCAAACGAGTGCTGATAATGACGCAATAAACACAACGACCGGCACGAAATATGCTGAAACAACGTCAACAATTCTTTGGATCGGTGCTTTTGATCCTTGCGCTTCATTTACCATGCGAATAATTTGCGCAAGTGCTGTTTCTTTCCCAACCTTTGTTGCACGGAATGTAAAACTACCTGATTTATTAATCGTTGCACCGATAACTTCATCACCAGCCGACTTTTCAATTGGAATGGATTCACCAGTTAACATCGATTCGTCTACGGAAGAGTTTCCTTTAATAACAACACCATCAACAGGTACTCTTTCACCAGGTCTTACTGTAATTTCATCGTCAAGCATTACTTCATCAATTGGAATTTCCATTTCTTGACCATTTCTAACGACACGAGCTGTTTTTGCTTGTAAGCTCATTAATTTTTTAATTGCATTCGAAGTTTTCCCTTTTGCTTTTGCTTCAAAATATCTTCCTAATAAAATTAATGTCGTAATAACTGTCGTCACATCATAGTAAAGTTCATTCGGAAAACCCATATTTGTTAACGTCACTGGGAACAAGGTAAGCGCTCCACTATAAAGCCAAGCACTTGTCGTACCCATGGCAACTAAAACGTTCATATCTGCTGATTTATTTTTTAAGATTTTATAACTGTTGCGGTAAAATCTCCAACCAGGTACTAATTGAACATAAGTCGTTAATAGTAACAAAACATATGGGTTAGATAGATAGCTTGGTACCCATTCTCCCCAACCGTGCATCATATGAGGGATACTACCAATTAAAACGATCGTCGTTACAATGGCAGCGTACGTAAAGTCCTTTTTTAATTTAATTCTTTCCTTCTCTTGATCATCAGCAGTTGTATCTTCACTAACTTCATCAAGTAGTGCACCTTCATAGCCTAACTTGGTTACTGCATCAATAACTTTTTGTGTTTGAAAGCTACTGTCTTTCACTGTCACTTGAGCTTGATGTGAAGCTAAGTTAACTGTAACACTTTCGACACCATCTACTTTTGAAAGTACTTTTTCAACTCTACCTACACACGAAGCACAAGACATCCCTTTCACTGAAAAAAGATACTTTTTTTCAGGGGTATCTGATTTTAACTTTGCTTCAAATCCTATTTTCGTAATAGCAGCTACTACTTGCTCATCTTTCACCGTTGTTGGATCATACTTCACTTGAGCTTGGTTCGTTGCTAAGTTTACACTAACAGATTCAACGCCATCTACTTTTTTAACTACTTTTTCGACACGATTCACACAAGATGCGCACGTCATGCCGATGACGTCAAATGTTTTTGTTTCTACGCTCATCATTAAGTCCTCCCGTCATTTTGATAGGGTATTTTATTTTAATCATATTTCACCTTTTTAAAATATGCTTTTCAATAACCTAAACTCATTATACTACTATGGGGTATAAATTGCATTATAAATTTTTTCTATCAAGAAACGATGAAGTTTTCTTGTGAAATTTTGAAATTCGGTGACAAATTTTGCACTATGGAATATTACGAAGATAAAAAAGCATTACTAATAATTACCAGAAAAAAATACTGATCGAGAGCTTATAGTTTGAAAACATCGTACCACCTCTTCTCCTTAACTTAATTACTAATATTCTCACTAACTTTATAGTACTTTTAAAACTTGAAAAAACTATGTAGATTTGATGTTATTTACGTATAATAGGACTGCCCCCAAAAAAGTATCAAGTCTTTAAGCAGCAAATATAGACAAATATAAATTTAATATTTCTGCTTGGTAACAGACACTTATGGGACAGTCCTATATTTAAGTACAAAATGCTTATATGAGACCCTTTGGTTTTGAAAAGACCCGTACAACTTTCCCCTTATGATATTAAGATATATGTGAGTGCTACTTAAGGGAAATGATTCCTAATCCAACTTCAACTCTACTACTTCATCTATAATAAATGGTTCAAATTTCAGAAATAGCTCAGTGTCGGTATTTTTTAACAACGGTTGTTTGTCTCTTGTTTTTTCAAAAAGTGCTAAAAACTGCGGATGGTGTGAGTCGTTACCTATAACTACCCAATGTTCAGGAGTAACTTGAACTCCTTGATTATTAGTAAGAACTACTCTTTCATCAAAAGGAATAGTTAAAAGATCACCAGCATGGGTAGTCATCTTAATTAAAATAGAAAAGTAATTAAATGGTTCCACCTCAAGGTTACTTGTCGGATATATCATATCTGCTTCGTTATAAGGCGACAAAAGACGTGCTTCAATACCGGCACCTTCTGCACCACCTTCACCATTTATTGTATATCGCATTTTCAAAGAAGCTGACCAAACTTCATCCAACACTATTTCCTCGTCCGCGCTTGTTTCCATACCTTTTAAGGTCATCTCATGTGGTTCGTTTCCTAGTTCAAGATCTTTAATCACTTCATATTTTCTTGTATCAATAACGGCTAATGAATTTGAATCGCGATGAGTAACAAAAGCCAAGTCACCATCTGGAGAAAAAGATATATGATTTGCATATGATCCCGTTTCTATTGTAGTTACTAAGGTAAATGTATCAATATCTACGACTGAAACATCATTAGAATGATTGTTAGCTGTCCAAACTTGGGAACCATCCGGAGAAACGGTTACACCGTGAACCCCCTCACCCACTTCGATCTCCTTTACAACCTCAAATGTGATCATATCGATGATTGATAAGCTATTAGAATTCACATTCGCTGCAAATGCATAATCTAAATTTGGACTAACTGCCACTTCATTAGGGACCTCACCTACAGGGATCGTTGCTAACACTTGATACGTATAAGCATCAATCACACTTACTGTATTTGCATTAACATTTGTTACCCAAACTTGAGAGCCATCGGTTGTCACACTAACATGCGCTGGTCCATCGTCTGTCTCAATCACGGCAACTTCATCAAATGTAGTTGTGTCTACGACTGAAATGGCACCACCCTCTTCACCTAATCCAGCCATTAATGACACATATAAATACTTTCCGGTTGGGTGAATATCTATGCCATGAATTCCTTCATTATAATTTAATTCACTAACAACTTCTTTTGTATCCGTATGAAACGCTTGTAAACTCTTTCCTTGAAAACCAGTTCCATAATAAACAATGGTTTCATCAGGTGAAATCGCAATACCGTGTGACAACTGTTCTGTATCTAAACTTAAAGATTGAACCGCTTCATTCTTTTCTAAATTTATTTGCGAAATTGTTCCATCTCCAGCATTAGCAACATAAAAAACGGGTGCCGTTAAAGCGTTATTATTGTTTATTGAAAAAAACAGCCCCCCACCTATTAATAGGATCACTAATCCAAATATCGATATACCCTTGTACTTCATCACATAACTTCCTCCCTTATGTTTGTATTCTTCATTTTGTTAATTACTTCACTCATGAATAAAGGTACACGACAAATATGGAGAAATAGTAAAGAAAAGCCGTCAAGTTATGAAGAAACTATAAAGAAAATATGAAAAAATACTCAATCTCAATTAAATAAGTATCGTTTGATGGACAGCCTCATATTTATTTATTAGTTGGTTTGTTGGTTAGTTGGTTTGGAAGCAGGAAGTTGGAAGGGTGGACAGGGAAATACTCGATTTTTATTTTTAAAAGATAGTAACGATACACCATCATGAAGGTTTAGTGTGGAAAATGTCCGGCCGAACTCTTGAGTGAGCCTCTAAAATTCGATAGAAGTTTAAAGCGAAGCGAAAGAGTTGGGCCGGCATTTACATGCAAGATGATGACGATACATCGTCATGAGCGTTTTATATCAATTATTAGATTTTAATTTAAGAAAGGGGTTTTACTATGGTATCAAGTTACTTATTAATTTTCGTTTACGCTTTTATCATCTTTTGGATTTTTAGTTTCATATTTTTTTATAGGAAGCAAATTACTTGTATGACCGGAATGATGATCGCGATGACGATTGGCATGGCTTTAGGCTTAACGGTAGGTACATTGCTTGGCTTACTATATCCTGATCAATTTTTTCAAATGACCGTTGTTGGTATATTAATCGGTGGAATTCTTGGTGTTATTGCAGGGTTACCATTTAGTATCATGGCTGTTTTGGATGGATTTCTTTCTGGAGCAATGGGGGGAATGATGGGAGCAATGCTAGGTGTGATGATCACTACTGAAGCTATAAATGCTACATTTAATGTCATGGTCATACTATCTGGGGGTATCTTATTTATTTTATTTTTAATGATCCAATCAGAAGTGAAATTTAAAGAAAATGATTGGAAAAATAAATTCTTCTTTCATCGGTTACCTTTATTTTTAGTTATCCTTTTTGCATTTTATTTAACACACCACTATTCAATTACGACGACAAATAACGAGATCGAACATTATCAAAATATTAATGAAAGCACCGAAAAAGATTTACATGAAGATCGCCATGATCATTGAACAACGGTATCAGAAAAAAGTGTCAGTAACCGTAAATAATAAAATATAGTCTGATCTAACAACGTTACAACTATATTTAAGTTTATTTCACGTAAACTGACACTTATTGGATAACCGTATTTAATTAAAAGTTAATTTTCGCGTTCAATCGGCAACTTTACGACAACTTTTGTCCCCTTATTTTTCTCACTTTCAATCGTTATTTCGCCGTTATGAGCATCTACTAAAGATTTCGCAATCGAAAGGCCTATACCGACACCACCTGTTTTTCGATTGCGTGATTTTTCGCCACGATAGAATCTCTCAAAAATATGTGGTAAGTCATCCGCCGAAATTCCTTCACCATTATCTTCTACACGAAAATTTATATATTGTTGATCTTTAGAGCAGTTTACAATAACCGCTCCACCTTCATTCGTATATTTTAACGCATTATTGAGTAAGTTCATCATGATTTGAATGAAGCGGTCACGGTCTGCAACAAAACGATCCGAAGACAAAGTTTCCTCAACAGTAAAAGTAATATCTTTTTCCGTAAAAAGTGGCTGAAATGTAGTGCGTAGCGATTTAAGCACTTCTTTTGCCCTAAGCTCTGTTATATTCAATTGAATTTGTGGATTTTCAGCTGCTAACAGTTTTTCTAAATCATCTACTAATCTAACTAAACGCATTAACTCGGCATGCCCTTGCTTTAATCTGTCAGGAGTAGGCTCCCAAACGCCGTCTAAGAAAGCTTCTATTTGACTACGTAATGTAGCAAGAGGAGTTCGTAACTCATGCGCTAGGTCATTCGTAAATTGCTTTCGTAAACGCTCTTGTTTCCCTAGAGATTCAGCTAGTTCGTTAAAAGCCGTTGATAATTGTTGAATTTCTTCTACTTGCTTCACCTCTGGAACTCGAACGTCTAAGTTGTGATTTTGAAGTTCACGTGTAGCACTAGATACTTGACGTAATCCAATTGTTAGCTTTTTTGATATTAAAAGACTTACAACAATCGATATTAATATCATTGATACTGCAGCTACAATAATATACTTATTAAATTGTTCCAAAAACTGCGAATCGATATTTACATATTCTAAGGGGTAATAAACGATTAATGTACCAATATCTTTTCCATCAATAACAACCTGATACAACTCACTTTCAAGGGTGTCTAAACTAGGCATCTCCATCCTTTGACGCCCCATCATACCCGGCATCATATTATAGTGCCTCGTTGAATCAAAAATGAGCCTATCTTCCGGGTCAACAAATCGATAAAACAAATGATCAACAACGCCTTGATGATGAAAGATAGCACTCATCGTCTTACCAGTAATTTGACCGTGTACTCGATATTCTTGCTCTAATCCATCCATAACACTTTCTACTTGTTCCAACCTTTTCGTATCTAAATAATCTCGAAAGCTTCCGAAAAATCCAAGCTGTATCGCTGAACTGACCACAATGATTCCTGATAATGAAATGAGTAGAAAAAAGAACGTTAACCTACCTTGAAGCGTTCGAAACATCTAATTTACCCCCAAATTTATAACCCATACCGAATACAGTTAATATATAGTCCGGGTTTTTAGAGTCTCGTTCTACTTTTTTCCGCAAGTTTTTAATATGGACATCAATACTTCGTTCATAACCTTCGTAGCTTTCATTTTGCACTTTTTCTAATAAATCTAGTCGACTATAAACCCTGCCAGGGTATTGTGCCACTCCAACTAATAATTTGAACTCTATCGGTGTTAGCGTAACCGTTTCTTCTCTAACAATCACTTCTTTTCTTAAAGTATCAATAATTAAATCGTTATTATTAAATGATAATACTTCATTCGAACTTGACTGTTTCGTTCGACGTAAAATCGCCTGCACTCTTACGACGACTTCACGAGGACTAAATGGTTTTGTTAAATAGTCATCGGCACCAATGACAATACCATTGATCCGGTCATCTTCTGATGTTTTCGCAGTTAACATCATAATTGGTACATTACTTTTTTCGCGCACCCACTTACAAATTTCCTCCCCTGAAAAATCAGGCAACATTAAATCAAGGATAATAAAATCGGGGTTTATTTGATCTATTTTTCTTAAAGCTTCGGATCCAGTTTCAGCGGAATAGACTTCATACCCTTCTTTTTGAAGGTATGCTTTAATCACATCAATAATCATCGGTTCATCGTCAACGACCATTATTTTTAGAGACATTTCTATCACTCCCTATATATTATGAAAAAAGTATAGCATAAAAATTTCTATATTCATTATTCTTCATGACAACTCTATATTTTCTTCATAACTTCTTTATAAGTTGTGGTTACAATGTAACTATAATAAAGTTGCGTGTTCAGAAAGGATGATAATCAGAGCCGAGGAGGTAAAGCGGCGAAGCTTCGAGCAGCGGATTGTATGCTATTAATACATGAGTAGCACAGAAGCGAGCCAACGAAGAGATTCACGAGCTTGTATTACCGGACTTTTTGAACATCAACTAAATAAGGAGATGAAAGAAATGAAGAAAAAATTGATCGTCGCAATCACTACCACTGCATTAGTTTTAGGACTTGGCACAGTAACATTAGCCAACTCTGACAGTGAGGTTTTTGAAAACTTTAATTTTAAAGACATGTTACCATTTATGCAGCAAATGCACCCAGATCTAAATGAAGATCAACTTGAACAAATGTATATTGCTTGCCACGGAGAAAATGGTCAAAGAGGTAATGGACCTGGTATGATGAGAGGATTTGTTGATTAAAAACCTTATATTAAAAAGAAGGTGGGACAAAAGTGTCTGACACCACGCGGATACTACTAAATATAGACGTGTAGATTTATCATATGTCTATATTTGGTGCCTAGCGGTGTCTGACACTTTGTTTTGTCCCACCCTCTTTTTTAATACTGAATAACAACCATCAATAATGACATATTTTCGCAACTTTTTCTAATACACTTACATCGTGTCCAAACTTACACATTGCCTCACAATTAGATCTGAAATCAACAAAAGTAATATAAGAAATTGGCATTGTTTTCAATGCTGGTTGTAACGACGGTCTTAATAATTGTGCTCTGATTTCTTTTTCCCTTTTATTAGGTGCAATTAAATATAAATTACAACTGCCGTCTTCGATTGAAGTTGCTAGATCGTGAAGACGTAATATTCCCGAATATATCGATGTACTTTTTTCTACTTCAAATGCACCTATAAAGCGATCATTTTCATCTAGCCAAATGACATCAATTAATGAGATTGTTTTTTGAACCTCTCCTAAAGAACTTGCTTTTGGTAAATGCTTTATTGACAAATCACCTAAAACTATCCCAGACCACTCTTTTTTATGATCATTTTGTGCAATCCAGACACGATAACCTATTTCCCTACCTAGTTTTGCTAGTAAATATTGCATTTCATTATGCTCATTTTCCTCTTGTAAATCCTCGAGTACTTGCTTATGCCTTTTTTTCATTAATTTAATTTTCTTTTCATCATCATTTTCAATAACTTTTAATGCATTCTCACGTATGACTTGCCTGCCTATCCCTATCTCGAACAACAAGCCACTAATTACACCATAATCTTTGGAGAATAAATGACGGTATTCTTGATTTATCTCAACTATCTTTTCACGCATTTCTAAATAGGAAACCCAAGATCCTAGTTTTATTTTCTTATGAAATAAAGTATTAAATCCTTTTACGATGGCTGTATTAAATGGAGGGAAAAATGTAGGGTGAAGAAAATATAAAATGTTAGCTACAGCCGGCCCTAAGCCTTTAATTTTCTTTTCATTTAGCTTTAATATTTCCTCAATTACTTTATTTTCATCTTTTGCATGCAGACAAGCTTTCAAAAAAGAGGCAAAAGCTTTCTTATTCTCTTCATCTTCATAAATGTCAGGAATTCTTAATTTTGGTTTCCAATAAAAAGCGTGCGCCGCTCCTTCAAAAACTTGTTTTTGTTCAGCAATCGCTGTAACGACTGTTTCTAAACTAGATCCCTTAAAGTCATTTCCAAAAGTTTTATTTTCAATTTCTTGGATAACCACCTTAATTCCTGCTTTAATGGTCCGAAAAGCCTTCAAGCGATCTTTATTTTGTAAATACCAAGTGTTGTAAACAGATTCAGAATCATTTTGATACTCTTCAACTATCTTTTCTAGTACACTATTTTCCAAACATCTCCCTACTTTCCATAACTACTTTATAGAAATAAATTTCAAATACTTGTTAGAATTATTAGTTAACTAGCCTCATTTTCTATCGCTACAACAACCTTTTCCACCACAGCAACCGTCTTTCTTTTCTTCTTTCATCCTTTTGAAAAAGGAAAAAGATAACATAACAAGAGCAATTAATAAAATCAGTTTAGTGCCGTCGTAAAAATTTCCATTTTCTGATCCCCCTTCAATAGTTAAAAAGAGGGTGTCCTAAACATCAGCGTCTTTCACCGTAAGCCACTAAATAAAGACAGATTTTCATATAAGTCTATTTCTAGTGCTTATTTCTGGTGAGATGACGCTTATCGGACACCCTCCTTTACGATTAACGTATCTATTTTTTTAAGCGCCTTGCGTTTTTCTTAGCTGTCTAGCTCCAAGAATCATCACCGAATTTGCTTCAGTGCAGTTTTGCGACGAGTAACCGCAGGAGCAGGCGCCTGCGCTTTTCTTAATGTACTCGATGATCCATCGGCAGTGTGAATAACAAGAAATTTATTATACCGAAAATAAGAATCAATAAGTAAAATGGCCATAATTGTTTAACTGATTTTTTCTCACCAATTCTGTAGACTGCGTACATTGATAGCCAAGTACCGAGACCTACTAAGGAAAACTGCAAAATTTGAACTGTTTGATCAGAAACAACCGCTAAGTTACCCGATTTATAAACGCCGAAAAATTGAAGTGTAGTAAAGTATAAAGCTTTTGTTTCTGTTAATAAATGGAATAAGTTGTGCCCTAAGTGTCCCGCTAAATCGATTGGGATATAGGCATACCCAAAACGGATAAAATTTAGTTTTGTTGATGTATCAAAATAAGTTTTTGACCCTAGTTTTGAAGCATACCAAAGCGCAGCAATTGGAATTATCATCGCAATGATGAAAGCAATGGTAAAGTTAACATTATAGCTCGTTGTACGTGTCACCATCCCAATACCATTTAAAATATGTCCCCATAGTTCCAGCATCGTAACATTTTGAACTAAAACAATCCCCATAATAACTGCTGCTAAAAACGATTGCTCCAACATTGGCTTTTTAATGCCCCATAATTCCATTGTTGGCTTACGTGGCGAAATACGTATCGAGTCATTGGGACAGTTTTTAATGCAATCACCACAAATGTTACATTCATGACTATTGTCCATCGTGCGAACGAATTGAAACATGTTACACCCTTCAGCTTTTTCGCTACCTTTGTAACATGATTGCGTTTTACAAGTTCGGCAAATGTCTATATTTCCTCTTAATTCTAACGCCCCAGCACGTGAATAGTTTCCAGCTAATCCACCTAAAAAGCAAAGTGACTTACAAAACGTCCTTCTTTCATAAAAGACAGATGTAGCGACGACCATCGTTAATAGTAATAACAGTAAGGTCCCTGAACCACGCGGCGAGTGTACGACACCGAAAATATGATCAGCCCAAGTAATAACGATAAACGAAATATCAATTAACCAGATCCCATATTTCTTTAAAAATTTAGGCATTGGGCTCTCGCTACCTACTAATCTACGAACAATATCACTGATTTTACCGAATGGACATACAGCACACCAAAAACGTCCGACAGCAATAAATAAAATTGGGATGATCGGCCACCATAATACCCAAACCATCGCTGTACCCCAGTTGCGATGTGGATTAATTGTTCCAGTCATTAATTCAAAAACAATTAGCCCGAAAATTGCTATACCAAGCCATTGGAAAATGCCCGGATACCACTTACTCTTAATAAATTTTTTGATGAATGGTATATCTAAAAAGTTAAATGGTTTTTTACTTGATCCTGGAAGTTTCTTTTCTGGTAAGGCCATAAGTACCACCACTCTTTCTGTGTTTAACTACCTTACCTATAAAATGCACCAAACTTATGAAGAAACCATCAAGAAAGTTTGAAGAAAAAGACACATGTTTATGACTAACTATTGAACAATTTTTTTCTAAAAAAAAAGAGACTGTCCCAAAAGAGAATGTCAGGCACCAAATAGAGCCGGATAATAAATTTATTCGTCTCTATTTGGTTAGTTCTGCATGGTGTCTGACACTTATGGGACAGTCTAAAACTATCTTTTATCCTTGCAATAAGTAATAAGCTAATATTGATATAATACTTAATCCCCAAATATAAAACCAAGTTTTTGCAATTTCATAACGCTCAACACTTACTGGTTTAATAGGATCTTTCTTCTTTAAATAATTCATAATAAATAGTGCAAATATAATTCCAATCAAACTCAATAAATGACTCACACTAAATGGACCAATAATCATTGGATTTATTCTCGCAAACTCTACAATACCTCTAATAACTAAAAATCCTACTAAATAATGTAAAAATACTTGCCCATGATAATGCTTACTTTTTAACCTTAACCATAAATATCCAAATAAAAGATAGTTTAATAAAAACTCATATGCTTGGGCAGGATGAAAATACTCTCCATCAACGTTAATCGTCCAAAAGGCATCACTTGAGATTGGGGCACCAAACACATCACAACCTATACGACTAATTCCTTGTGCAAGAATAATAAATGGTGCTGCTATATCAAGCGTTTTCCAAATAGGTAATTTTTTCTTTTTTAAAAATAAAAATCCGACGGTTAAGCCTCCTAGTAAACCACCGTGAATAGATAGCCCACCATTATGTATTAAGAAGACATCTAAAGGATTAGATAAATAATAAGAAGGATTATAAACAAGAATGTAAATGATCCTTGCGCCAATAACTCCACCAATAAAAGAGTATATTACTCCGTCTAATAATACTTTATCCTCATACCCTCTTTTTTTAGCTTCTTTTAAAAAGAAGTACAACCCTACGAGTACCCCGATACCAATCATTAATCCGAATAAATAAATTGAAAATGGTCCGATTTTAAAAAGTGGTTCCATAACATTTCTCCATTTCTTTGAAGTGATAGCACTATACTACTAATAAAGTGTAAAAGAACTATGAAGAAATCGATATATTTTTGAACAGTTAGTGAAAAAAACTCAAATTGCTTCGATATCAAAATAAAATTTTTCTTAAAAATGAGAAACAGCAAGCTACCAAGATCACATCTCGACAGCTTGCTGTATTTTACTTTTATAAGTTATTGCGGTGCATCATTTGTTGCCTTTGTTCTTTTTGACCACCAAACTGGCCTTGTTTATTTTCTCTAAATTCAGCTCTTTCTTGCTGTCTTTGCTCTCTTATTTCCGCTCTTTCCGCTTGGAACTTTTCAATAAATTCTTCAATTGGTAACCCCGCTTCCGCTGCTAACTGTTGCATTCTTTCTTCATCTAAGCATAACTGCTCTCCTCGAGCTTCCCCGCCAAAGTTTTCACCTTTAGGCTCTTGTCCAAATGGACACTCTAAAACAGTTTTTTGTTCCTCCACTACCTCTGTAGTTTCGTTGGCAAATACTGTTCCAAACGACATCGCTGTAAGTACTACACCAAGTCCCAATGCAACCATTTTCTTACTCATGTTAAAAACATCCTTTCTAATTTTTATTTCGGCATGCCTTTCCCAAGTCGGATGATATTTCCTCCTTGCACTATTAAGTATAGGTTGGCTATATGAATTTAACGTGAAATGAGGATGAATTTTCATTGAGAATTAATGATCATTTTAAATAATACACCTTGCTGAACATTCTCAATACTATAATTAATATTATGCATGTCTAATATACTTTTCACGATATATAAACCGAGGCCACTCCCTCCAGTTTTCCGGTTCCTTGACTTTTCTAGCCGGTAAAACGGTTCAAAAATTTTATGAAGTTGGTTTTCATCTATATAAGTACATGTATTTAATACGTTCAAATGGATTTTTTGATTAATTTTCGATAGTGTAACTTTTACTTGTGCACCTTCATTAGAATATTTAACAGCGTTACTTAACACATTTGCAATTACTTTAGAAATCAGTTTTTCATCCCCATTTATATATAGATCTGCTTCTAACGATAATTGAATTTTAATATTTTTTTCATCGGCGAAATATTGAAACTGTTTTAACGTTTTTTCAATTAATAAAGAAAAATTAATCGATGTTATATCAGGTGTAAAATTAATGCTTTCTAATTGCGATATATCCAAGATCTCATAAACTAACTTTTCCATTTCCTTCATAATGTCATAAGATTTTTTTAAATACGTATCTCTATCCTTAAACGCTCCTATTTCATAAATCATACCTTCTAACTGACCAGAAACAGCAGTGATCGGTGTTTTTAATTCATGAGAAATAGTCGCTATAAATTCACGCCGTTTTTCTTCTTGCTCTCGCTCTTTTTGAATGTCGTCTTTTAACTGAATGTTTGCTTCTTGTAATTGCTTAATATTTTTTTGCAAGTTTGTAGAAAGTTGGTTTAAACTTTTTGACAATTCTCCTAACTCATCATTCGTTTTGACGTTTGACTTTTCGGAAAAATCTAAAGTAGCCATTTTTTT
>SKOL01000597.1 GCA_007120055.1 Anaerobacillus sp. | reverse complement strand
CGTGTCCGCCTGCTTCTTTTAAAGCAGCTGCTAAAATCTCCGACGCTGATGCACTTCCTTTATTAATTAACGTAATAATTGGGTAATCTTTTTCTTCTTTTAATGAAGATATATAACGTTCACGATTACCTTCGCGATCTTCAATTTGTACAATTGGGTGTCCGCCTGGAACGAGCATGTGGCCAATTTCTTGGACGCTTCTTAAATACCCGCCTGGATTACCGCGAACATCGATAATTAAACCGGAAATTCCTTCTTTTTCGAAATTTTCTAGCTCGGCCGCAAAGTCTCTTGCGGTCGCTTCGGAAAATGAAGTGATTTCAATGACACCAACTTTTTCACCGTCACGTTCGACGAGAGATGTTCGTAACGTTTCAATCGGGATCGTATCCCTCGTAACAGGAAAGTCGATCGGGTCATTCACGCCTGGGCGTTCGATCGTTAACGTAACGACGGAGCCTTTTTCACCACGAATTTTTAAAACGGCCTCGTGTAACGATAAACCTTCAATATCTTCTCCATCAATTTTAATAATTTGATCATTCGGTCTTAAGCCTGCTTGTTCAGCTGGTGAATCGCGGAATGGGGCAACGATTGTCACTTTTCCATTCGTCATGCTCACTTCAGCACCGATCCCTTCGAAATGGGAATCAAGTGAATCCATAAATTGTTTCGCTGTTTGACGATCCATATAAACGGAATAAGGGTCATCTAAAGTTTCGAGCATACCTTGAATCGCACCAACTAAAAGCTTTTCACCATCAACCTCTTCGACGTAACTTCGTTGAATAACTTCGTAAGCTTTTTGAAATTTCTCCATTGCTTCTTCCATCGTTAGTTCTTCTACTTCTCCATCGGCTTCATTTTCTGTATGAACGACATTATCAGTCGCGACGCTTGGAGAAGAACCGATATCTAAGATCGACATTGCTGCATACGTCCCACCAGAGCCAACTAATAACGCTAGGATAATACAAAATCCTATGACAGTACGGTTATTTAACATATTTTCACCTCATTTTTTGCGGAAAAGAGGCTAACTCAAATAGTGACCGTTCACCGCCTCCCTAACTCTATAGCTTCAGGTAATATTCATTCCCTTTCGTATAGGTGCAGAGCGTGATACACACTTTGTTTGAGTTCGCCTCTCTCTATCTTTTGTAAGTATATGACGAGCTTTATAAATTTAGAATTTACAATGGACAATTGGTTTTGGGTTTTGGATTTTGAGTTTTGAATTTTGAATTATTGTCCATTATAAAAGATTATTTTTTAATAAGCAATTTTTCTAATTAGGGATGTAGTTCATCGGGTTAACAGAATTTGATTTTGCTACGTTCCATGGGCCTTCATGGACTTCAAAGTGTAAATGAGGTCCAAACGAGCGACCTGTATTCCCCATATAACCTAAAAGTTGTCCCCTTTCAACACGTTGTCCATCAGAAACAAAACGGTTTTCAAGATGAGCATAAAGCGTTGTCACGACTTGTCCATTGACGTTATGCGATATCATCACGGTATTACCATAACTCGCCGAGTAATAAGAACGAATAACTGTACCAGCTTCGGCAGCAACGACGTGAACATCACCTGATCTTCCGCCTTTACCGATATCAATTCCGTGATGGAATCTGCCCCAACGCGGTCCGTAAGGGGATGTAATCGCACCCGTTGTCGGGCGCATAAATATACTTCCAGATGTATCTGTCGGAGTTGAATTATTATTGTTGCTAGAGGCTTGCTGCTCTTGTTTCCTTCGTTCTTCTTCACGTTTACGCTGTTCTTCTAATTCTCTCTGGCGTCTCTCCCATGCTGCTAACTCTTGCTGGATCGCTTTTTCTTGTGCAGCAAGAATCTGATCTGCCCCTTCTAGATCGCCTAATTCAGCAGACAGTTGTCCTTCTTGTAGCTCAAGTCGATCAAGTATACGACCTTTTTCTTTACTTTGCTCAACTAATTTTTCTTTTAATTGCTCAAGTTCCACCATCTGGTCCTCTAAAGTGATTAGTTGATTTTCTACTTCTTGTTTTATTTCTTCAAGTTCATTTTTATCATTATGGTGTGCTTCTAAAATATTTCGGTCTTGTTGAGCGATCGTATTTAGTGCAGTGATTCGGTTAATTAGATCACCGAAACTACGAGCTCCAAGAATGACCTCCATAAAATTGACAGATCCTCCGTTTTTATACATTGAACGAACACGACTATTTAATAACTCATCTCGTTCAGCAATTCGTTCTTCTAACACGTGGATTTCTTCTACTAACTGTTCAATCGCTTCTTTCGTATTTTCTATTTCTTCGTCTTTTTCACGAATTTTTTGATTTGTAACTGTCGTTTCATGATCAATGGTACGAAGCTCACTATCAAGCTTTTCCATTTCTCTTTCCAATGCTTGTATTTCTCTTTCTTTTTCTTCTAGTTCCGCTTGGTTACCAGAACGCTCTTCTTGAATCGATTGAATTTTATTTTGTAACTCTGAGTTGGCTTCAACATGATCAGAACCTAGCATTGATATGAAACTAGCAAAAGCTAATATTAAAACTGAAAATATAAGTAACACTCTTCTCCTCATCGTACCGGCTTCCCCCTCACTGATTATCAACTTTTCAAACTAAAAATTTTAAAAAAGCTTTTGCATACCGTAAATTTATGCCAAGATGCCCCGCTTTTTCCCTTTGGAATGTTACACTTTTAAGAACTTACGAACAGACATCATACTTCCCCAAATACCGATAAACGCACCAATTCCAATTAAAATAGCTGCCACTTGAAAAAGTAATGGGTTGGGTGAAAGTAAATCTATAAACATAAACTCGATACTGTGACTAAAACTATCAAACAACTTATTGTAACCTAACGCTAAAATTGCTACCGGAATTAATGACCCGACCGTTCCTAACAGTAACCCTTCTACGAAGAAAGGCCAACGGATGAAACCGTTTGTAGCTCCTACTAGCTTCATAATCTTGATTTCTCTTTTTCTAGCAACGATCGTTAACTTGATCGTATTGGCAATTAAAAACATGGTTGTAAACATTAAACCAACAATTAAAAAGAAACCAATTTGTCTTGCCATACTCGTAAAGGTAAATAACTGATCTACAATATCTTTGCCGTAACCAACTTCTTCTACATAAGGGAGGTTTTCAATGGCATTAGCTACACCTTCAGTTTGATGAGGGGTTACAGCTTGTACTACATAGACGTCATAAAGTGGATTTTCGCCCCTTAACGTCTCAAAAATCTCGCCTTGTTCACCTAAACTTTCAATAAATTGTTCTAACCCTTCTTCTCTAGGGACATAAGTAATAGAATCAACATTTCTGACACGTTCTATTTTCTGCCTAAGTTCCTCTTGCTGCTCTTCTGTTGCTGTTAATTCAATGAACACACGAACTTCAACATCTTCTTCTACAGAAGTTGCAAAGTGGTTTAAATTTAGAATTAATAGTAGAAAAACACCTACGATTAAAAGCATAATCGCAACAGCACTAACTGAAGCAAAGGTCATCCAACCATTACGAACTAGGCTTTTAACCCCTTCTTTTCCATGTCTAACTAGTGTTCTACCTTTCATAACCATATTCCCCCCTTACTTGGTCTCGGACAATACGGCCACCTTCAATTGCGATTACACGTTTGCGAATGGTATTAACAATTTCTTTGTTATGTGTTGCCATCAAAATCGTCGTACCTCTGTTGTTAATCTCTTCTAAAATCCTCATAATTTCCCACGACGTATCTGGATCCAAATTCCCTGTAGGCTCGTCCGCAATAAGAATCGCAGGATTGTTAACGATCGCTCTTGCAATCGCGACACGTTGCTGTTCCCCACCCGATAATTCGTGCGGGAAGAAACGCGCTTTATTTTTTAACTTAACAATATCTAACACTTTCATTACTTTTCGCTTAATATTGGAAGAGCTTTCTTCTATCACTTCTAAAGCAAAAGCGACATTCTCGTATACAGATAAGGTCGGTAGTAATTTAAAATCTTGGAAAACAACTCCAAGGTTTCGTCTAAATTTCGGTATTTTTTTTTCTTTTATCGCTCCGAGGTCATAACCGCTAACAACGACTGAACCTTTTGTCGGTTTTTCTTCGCGATACATTAATTTTATAAAAGTGGATTTCCCTGCTCCACTTGGGCCTACAACGTAAACAAATTCCCCTTTGGAAATGGACACATCAATGCCGTTGATGGCCATGACACCGTTCGGGTACGTCTTCCATACTTCTTTCATTTCGATCATGGCTTTCTCACTTCCTAATCTCGATTTTAATCTTTATGGTGTAAAAATTCTGTTAATTAGCTTAATCGAAGACTCTATTAAAAAACATATTTATACATCAATCGTCTCAAATTCCATTATAACATCATAAATCTACAAATTAAGCTGAAAAATATTACAATTTTATTTCATGAGCTAAGTTATTCTTTTTAAGGAAAGGTCCCTTTGGTTTTCAGCCACCAATTGGCTAGACTGTATATTTTCCGATCCTATAAAAAATCCCCCACCTTTGTAAGATGAGGGGAGTAGAATATTGGTTATTGCTCGGCAATCCATGCGGCTAAATTTCTCGCACGATCTCCTGTAACCATACTTGCAGGCATTGAACCTGGGCCTTCAATAATATCAGTAAGTACTTTTTCATAGGACATTCCAATTAACGGTTCTAGCATGTACTGTCGATATGGACCACCTTCTAAATTTTGACCGTGACAAGATGCACACCTTTGATAGTCGGACTGAGCTTGTGCTGCATCAATTTCAACAGGATGTTCCATATTTACTTCTGAAATATCACCGCTGCCACAGGCCGCTAATGTTACAAGCGTGAACAACATACTTACCATTAACAACTTTTTCTTCATTTCTACACTCCTTAAAATTTAAAGATATTTTTCTATCTGAGTGAATTTCATAATTACCTAGTCTAAGCCATGCCAAACTATATGTAGTGCGAACAAATTACGCAACTACTTATAGATACTTAATGGCGCGATAATATTAACTATGAAATACATTAATCTTTAGCTTAAATTGTTAGAAATGAATCAACAAGGAAAATTATCACATCACTATTGACAATTTCGTCTTTTTTTATGTATTAATGTCGCGAAAATGTAAGAAGGTGACCGAAACAACGTTCAGTCACCTAGAGGAAAAAATGGTCGCCTTTTAAGTATGTGACACTACTTGAACACCCATTTTCTTTAATTCACTATTTTATTGAGCAGCAATCCATGCGGCTAAGTTTTCTGCTTCTTGGCCAGTAACTCCGCCGGCATTTGCTGGCATTGTACCAGGTCCTTGCTCAATAGCGGCTAACACTTGTTCATATGACAATCCCGTGATCGGGCTAGCATATGCTCCGCCACCTTGTAAGTCTCCACCGTGACAGCCAGCACATGATTGATAAGATTCTTGTGCCTCCGTCGCATCAAAAGTTACTGCTTCAGCAGTTTCATCCGTTGCGTCATCCGCTGGAGTTTCTTCCGGCGCTTCTTCTGGCGTTTCCTCTGGTGCTGGAGCTGGCTCATCCGCTGCACCACAAGCACCTAAAACTAAAGCTGCACCAAACAATGCAATAAGTAATTTCTTCATCTTTTCTAAGACCCTCCCTAAGGTATGTTTTATTGTGTTTTTTAGTTCTTACACATATAGGGTAGTATTCCCCAAAAGCACAACATATTAAACGGTCAATAGGTGGGAAGTAGAAATGTTGGAAAGGTGGAAAGGTGGAAAGTTAGAAGGTTGGAAAGTTAGGAGGTCGGAAGGTTGGAAATGTTGGAAAGTTGGAAAATGGAAAATGGAAACATAAATTTCCACTTTGTAAATTTCCAACTTTTGACTAATCGAAAAACACCTATCCAAACAAACTAACCACTAACCAACAAACCAACTAACTAATCTAATCCAACCCACTAACTCCTATCTAATCCTTGAATCCTTCACCTAACACTTCGGTTGCATTCGTAACGACAACGAAAGCACTAGGATCGACTTTTTTAACAATTTGTTTTAGCTTTGTCACTTCGGTTTGGTTGACGACACACATGAGAACAGGCCGCTTAT
>SKOL01000439.1 GCA_007120055.1 Anaerobacillus sp. | reverse complement strand
TGTTAATCTTACCGTATCTCTAGCAATCATAACTTCTTCATTCGTTGGAATGATTATTACTTTTACTGGAGAATGTGGATAGTTTAAGAATGCTTCTTTTCCTCGTACTTGGTTTAATGAAGGATCCCAATAAATCCCCATAAACTCTAGCCCTTTTAAGACGCGAGCACGAATGACATCACTGTTTTCACCAATTCCTGCTGTGAAAATAACAGCATCAACGCCATGCATACGAGACGCATAAGAACCGATATATTTATGGATACGTGAAGTAAATACTTCTAACGCTAATTCCGCTCTTTCATTACCTTCTTCTGCCTGAGTTTCAATGTCACGTAAGTCACTTGAAAAACCAGATAAAGCAAGCATTCCACTCTTTTTATTTAGAACATCTAATACTTCTGTTGCAGTTTGTCCAGTCTTATCCATAATGTAAGGAATTAACGCTGGGTCAATGTTTCCAGAACGTGTTCCCATCGTTACCCCTGCAAGTGGTGTAAAGCCCATTGATGTATCAATCGATTTCCCGCCTTCAATTGCCGCAATACTAGCGCCATTTCCAAGGTGACAAGAAATTAAACGAAGCTGTTCGATTGGTCTACCTAATAATTCTGCTGCACGTTCACTTACATATTTATGTGATGTTCCATGGAAGCCATATTTACGGATTCCAAAGTCTTCATAATACTCATAAGGTAAGCTGTATAAGAAAGATTGTTCTGGCATCGTTTGATGAAACGCTGTGTCAAATACCGCTACAGCTGGAACATTCGGTAATACTTCCATAAATGATTTAATTCCAACAATGTTTGCTGGATTGTGAAGTGGAGCTAATTCAGATACCTCTTCAATCCCTTGTAATACTTCATCTGTAATTAATACAGAATCATTAAACTTTTCACCGCCATGAACAACACGGTGACCAATTCCTTCTATTTCATCTAAAGAAGCAATGATTCCTAAATTTGTTAACTTATCTAATAATATTTTTACAGCTTGAGAATGATCGGTAATTTCGCGCGTTTCTTTTTGCTTTTCACCTTTCACCTCAATTTGGAAAATTGCGTCACCTAAACCAATTCTTTCAACAATACCTTTTGTCACAACTGTTTCAGTTGGCATGTCTAGAAGCTGAAACTTTAATGACGAACTCCCCGCATTAATCGCCATAATTTTTGCCATTTCCTACATCTCCTTTAAAATAAGGGATATCCCTTAACTAAATCGAATTTTTCACCTTCTCCATTTAAACATTGTTATTACTATTTTTCAATAGCAAAAAGCAATTTTTATTGAAAATCATATGAAATTTTATGAAACAGTTAATATTAAAAAATAAAACACCCTTGATATATCAATGTTTTATAATAATACAGAAAAATCTGTACTATAATATGAACAGTTACTGTATTACAATAGTGCTAATAGTAAAAACCCTTGGTGTCTGACACCTTTCGTGGACAATTTGCCATTTTGTCCGTGTGGTGTGGACAAATTATGCTCTCGTTCATTTTAGCTTACCAAGAGACCGAGTTATTTATTTACTTAAAATCTGGAAAGAATGAAGGTAACCCAGTCACCATCTAACATGTATAATTTAAGGGGGGGGGCGTGACCTAACCAATAAACAACAAACCAACTGACCAACTAACCAACTTTTCCAAACAAAAAGAGCTTTTACCTCCAAAGGCTACTCACTCTTTTAAAATTTATTCTGTTAAGTGTGCATCAAACCATTGATTAATACTTTTAATCATTTCCGATAACGCTTGTTTATTTGAAAATGATGGTAATTCACTTAAAAGCGCTTGGTTAGGAGCTTTTATATTTTCTCCTTTTTTCCTAATAATAAATATACTTTTTGCATGTTTTTCTTCTTTAAACATCGACTTTGGTAATTGAAGTAAACCATATATATGGGCCTGTTCCTTTAGATATGTATGAAGTTGCTTCGCTTGATTAGATTCGAACATAAAATTAGGAATCATAAAGATTAAAAATCCGCCTGACTTCGTATAATTTAATGATTGTTCGATCATCAAGTGATGCGTGTACGGCATCCCCTCTTTAGCTTTTAATTGATATTTATTGGCCACTTCTTCATTTGGGTAGTACCCGATTGGCAAATCAGCAACAATTATATCTACAGGGTCAATAAATATTTCCGTTAAACTATCTTGATGGAAAAATTCTATATGATGTTGCTGCAAATTCGCACTAACATAGCCTAACTGAAGCAACGTTTCATCAGGCTCAATCGCAAAACTGGAAACATGTTTATTCGCTTGGTTTAAAATGGCTGTTAATAAGTTCCCTGACCCTACAGCAGGGTCTAAAATACGAAAACTTTCCTTTTTCTCCGTTAATTTATTAACTAAATAACTTATGAAAATGGCAACTGCATCCGGTGTCATTGCATGATGTGGTTGAGTAGCTTCTTTCATACCTTTTAAAATCGCTAATTGAAAGGCTTTTCGAATTTGTTCTTTAGATAATTTTTCTAGTTCTACATTTTCTAACGCGTTTTTTATTTTCTTTTTACATATTTCGCTCAACGGTTTTGAAACTTCATTTTCAAAAAGACATTCCCCGGCAAAAACTAAAGATTCTAAATAAGTGAGCTCACTTTCATTTTGAATGATCTGTGCACTCTCATCCAAGTTCGAAAATAAAACTTCAAAGTTATCGTTATTTTCCAAGATACTTCCTCCCCTTTCTCAACTTCTCATTCTATCATCTTTTATTCCTTTATGAGTAGAAAGTTATACATTCACTGGTGAAAAACAATAACCACTAATGAACAGTTGACGTTGATCCGTCACACCATCTAGAATGAAGAGTTGGGCACTTTCCCTCACTTCGCTGTGAAGATACTGACCTCAATCACATCATGAGGTACATCTTAGAATTTACTTCAAGCAGCTTTGCGACGAGTAACCGCAGGAGCACCTTCTAACGAATCTCAGAGGCTCGTTCACGAAAGTGTCCACCTTTTTTCATACAAAACTCTCATGACGGCTCACTGTCACCGAAGTTATTGACCTCAATTACGTCATGAAATACATCTTAGGATTTACTTCATGCAGCTTTGCGACGAGTAACCGCAGGAGCATCTCTTACTAACATGAAAAGTCGCGCGAAGGTCCTAACCAACTAACAAAAAAAAACGCAAAGCTCCTTAAAGCTTTGCGCCCCCATTATATGGAATAAAGATCTTCCAATATTAAAGTAATTGCTTGGCTGACGCAAGTGCTGCTTCGTAATCTGGATGGTTTGTCGCTTCAGAAACATATTCTACGTACGCCACTTCACCTTGTTGATTGATAACAAATACAGCTCTAGCTAGTAGTCGTAATTCTTCTATAACAAGGCCGTACGCTTTTCCAAATGATAAATCTCGATGATCTGATAATGTTTGAACTTTATCAATCCCTGCAGCACCACACCAACGTTTTTGTGCAAATGGTAAATCAACACTTATTGTTAAAATGCTTACTCCATCAAGACTGGCAGCCTCTTCATTAAACCTTCTCGTTTGTGCATCACAAACTCCTGTATCTAAAGAAGGAACCACACTTATGATTGTAACGTTCCCTTTAATATTTTCTACAGTAAATGAAGATAAGTCATTTGCTAAAACAGAAAAATTAGGTGCTACATCACCTACCTTTACTTCTTTACCTAATATTGTTACTGGGTTTCCCTTAAATGTTATGTTAGTCATTTCAAAATTCCTCCCTATTTTTAAAACATGAATATAGTGTTAATATAGTTAAAAAACAATAAATATTCAAGGAATTTGCTTATAAGAAAAGCGCAAGTGCCTTTGTCAAGAGCGAACGGCACTGGAAGGCCTTTGACAGAAGCCGCTTTTTGGCTTCCGAATCGTGCTCCTGCGATTACTCGTCGCAAAACTTGCACTGAGCAATTTCAGTGAAGTGTCTTGGTGCTAGACAATAAAAAAGCCAGTACCTTTAAGAAATCTCTCAAGATCTTCTTAAAGATACTGACTAATTTATACTTATAAATTTAAATCATTTTTTGGTGGAGGCGTTGTTGTCGTATTCATCTGCCCTGCTTGGTTTTGGTTTTGATTTTTATTTCCATTAATCATTTGTTGAATTTTCTCGACAACTTGAGGAGCAAAATCCATTAATTTTTCATAAAGGTGAGTGTTCTCATCTAAGTGAACCATTTTTACCCCTGTTGAATTAACAATTAAAAATGCGATTGGGGTTATTGAAACACCGCCACCACTACCACCACCAAAAGGGTGATCTGTTTCTTTCGTTTCACCAGGCTTATCTACTACGAACTGGCTTCCACCAGCAGCAAAGCCAAAACCCACTTTAGAAACGGGAATAATAACACTACCATCGGGAGTTTCCACCGGATCACCGACAATGGTATTTACATCAACCATTTCTTTTATATTTTCCATTGCTGTTTTCATTAAGCCTTGAATTGGATGTTCTGACATAAAGTATACCCTCCTAACTTTGAATACCGTTCTGCTCATACAAATTTTCACTAACAAACTTTGGTCTTTTCTTCCAATGTTTGAGGATTTGTAATGCTGCGACTATAGCATGCCCTAGCCGAAAGGAAAACATACACGAAACTTCCGTATGAGATGTAAGTTGCTGAAAAGTTGGTTGAACTTCAATAATCGGTTCTACTTTCAATTTCATATAATGAGAAACTACCCCTAAAGTGCTTCCTTTAATTCCCCAAACAGAACCTACTAATGTCCCTGTAGCAGCGGCTTCACCAACCCCAAAACGACTTTTCCATGAAAAATGATGAATGGAAATCTTTCTTAAAAAGCGTTTTACAATTTTATGAAAACCAATAACATGGCTTAAAAAATCTTTTATTTTTCTAATATCACGAATAATAATTTCCGGGGTAATTTTTTTCGTTTTTTCATTATCACTAACTGCCGAATGTTGTTCCTCTTTTACTATAATTGACGCTGAATCTTCATCTACTTTTAAGACGGGGACACTAACTTTATATGATGCCAAGCCAAAAAAGGTGGTTATTTTTACGTTTAATTCATCATTATCTTGATCATGAAAATACGTTAAATTTACTTTTAGTTTTGCAAACGGAAGCAATATGAGAAAAGACGTTATTGATATTACTACCCACCAAATCCAATGCATGACAAAATCTCCCTTCTCTCACCATTATCACCCCGGATAAATGAAAATAAACAATGTAAAATTAAAAAAGTAGAATGAACGAAGCATTCAGCTCCCTCATTCTACTTGAGTGAATTTCATCATTACCTAAAATGAGCCATATCAAACTATATGTAGTTACGAACGATTTAACGCAACTACATATAGTTCTAATGGCGAAAATATCGAATGATGAAATTCATTAACTTATAAAAATTTATATTTCTTCATGAATGACATACGTTTCGCCAACCATATCATGTAGGCCTTGCTTTTCTTTTTGAAAGGCAACAATTAAATATAGTGTGTACGTTATTGTAAATGCTTGTAAAATATAGCGACCAATAACTTCACGAAAAACAACTGACGACCACGTCAACGCGCCCTCTTTCTTATTTATTACCTTTAGGCCAAAGACTCTTTTCCCTATCGTTTGACCCCATTTTTTTGTTAATAGAACAAAGTATAGGAATGTAATCATAGCGATCAACAGCGCCTCTAGCGTAATAAAAGCAAAATTTATCTCTCTAATATTAGTCACCGCTACTAACGGAGTCACGATAATCCCGTTAATACTAGCAACGATCACTAAATCTAACAAGTACGCCCAAAACCTCATCCAAAAACCCGCAAATTTATATTTCTTTTCTTCTACAATGATTGATTCAGTTTTTTCATTTTCATCTTGGTTAAATGGCCCTTCTTTATACGTTTTTTCATCCATCATTTTTCACCACCTAATCTGCCTTATATAAATACATTAAAGTTGGTGAATTCGATTGACGAACGAGTTGATTTAACCCAAGTGGATCTTGATGACGTGACATCAGATTTTGCGTTGTCATCGTTAAAAAAGATGGGAAACTAAAACGTGCCTCGTATTTCACGACATCTATTTCTCCTCGGCC
>SKOL01000213.1 GCA_007120055.1 Anaerobacillus sp. | reverse complement strand
AATCTTTTGGGTTTGTCGTTACTTCAGCAAAAGTAGAATACGCTAAGCCTACTTGTCTACAAACTTCAATCGTTTTTTCTAACCAACCGGCTTCGATTACGCCAGGGTCGCTCACAATGAGAACTTTTTTCGCTCCTAATCGTAGGCAGCTTTCACCGACTTGTTCAATCGCCCCTTTACCAAAAATAATTTCCGGAGTAATGAATTTAGTAATGTGCATTTTTTAGCCACCTTTTTTGCGTAATAATGCGTGTTCAAAAAGGAGGATAATCAGAGCCGAGAAAATCGAGGCGGCGAAGCTTCGAGCAACGGAGTGTATGCTATTAATACATGAGTAGCACAGAAGCGAGCCAACGAAGAGATTCGCAAGCTTCGATTACCGGACTTTTTGAACATCCTCTAATAAGTATATATTTCGACTTTTTTACCGAATTTCCCTTTACACTGAAAAGAAATCCTCACCGGCACCAGCTAATATGGAAAAGGCAGATGATTTCCTTCTGTTCGCTGTGAAGCTACTGACCTCAATCACATCATGTCACGCCTCTTAGCATAGGCTTCGTGCAGCTTTGCGACGAGTAACCGCAGGAGCAAATGTTTTCGTGCGACGAGTAACCGCAGGAGCATCTCTTACTAATATGAAAAGGCGGTCTAGGGCCCTAACCAACAAACCAACTAGCCAACTAAAAAGCCAGCACTCTGAATTCTCAAAGTACCGGCTTAATCACATTTTTTATGAAGATTTTAAAAGTACTTACAGAGTTGACATTAAATCTAGCCCCCATACGAGCGGTAAGAAGTAATAAATCGCAAGTACGATGAAAACAATTGAAATTACGTTTACCCAGAAGCCTGATTTCGCCATGTCGGTAATCTTTATATAACCAGATCCGAAAACGACGGCATTTGGTGGTGTTGCTACTGGTAACATAAATGCACATGCAGATGATAATGTAGCGGCAAACATTAGTGCATATGGATGAATTCCTACGGCTACAGCGAGTGCGGCCATAATTGGAATAATCATCGTTGCTGTTGCTGTATTTGACGTAATTTCTGTTAAAAATTTAACGAATACCGTAACAATCAAGATCAAGACGATAAAGCTTACACCTTCTAAAATAGTTAACTGCTCACCCATCCAAGTAGCAAGACCCGATTCACGGAAACCTGCAGCAATCGCTAAACCCCCTCCAAAGAGTAGTAAAATACCCCATGGTAATTGCTTAGTCGAACTCCAATCTAAAAGAAATGAACCTCGTTTATTTAGTGAAGGAATTACAAATAACAACATTGCTGCAAAAAGGGCAATCATCGTATCGTTTAAGCCAGGAATTATATTTTGCCAAATAAATGAACTTGTCACCCACATAAATGCTGCGAACGAAAATACACCTAAAACCATTTTCTCTTCATAGCTAATTTTACCTAGATCTTGTTTTTGTTTTTGAATTAGTTCTTTTCCACCAGGTAGTTGCTTCATTTTTACAGGAAAAGCAACTTTAACGAGATAGATCCATGTTATTGCCATTAAAACAATCGCTAAAGGTGTAGCAAATAGCATCCAGCCACCGAAAGAAATTGTAATACCATATAATTGATTAACGACCCCAGCTAAAATCATATTTGGTGGTGTACCGATTAATGTTCCAACCCCACCTATTGATGCTGCAAAGGCAATCCCTAACATTAACCCTTTACCAAAGTTTTCTTCATAACGAATTTTACCGATTTTCGGATCTTTTGTATCTGCCGCTTGCTTAATAATCGCCGTTCCAATCGGTACCATCATCATCGCCGCAGCTGTATTAGAAATCCACATTGACAAGAAACCTGTTGCAACCATAAATCCTAAAATTAAACGATTGGTACTCGTTCCAACTAATGTAATAATCGTTACGGCAATACGTTTATGCAAATTCCATTTTTCCATTGCCAACGCTATTAGAAAACCACCTAAAAATAAAAAGATAATATTATCACCATAAGCGGATGTCACTGTTCCAGAGTCGAGAGCGCCTGTCATCGGTAGCAATATTATAGGTAATAATGAAGCCGCTGGAATAGGAATTGCCTCAGTTATCCACCATGTTGCAACCCATAATGTCGTTGCTAGTACTGCTCTTGCCTCAAAAGCTAATCCATCAGGTGTGAAAAATAATAACGTTAATGCAAATAGCATTGGTCCTGTTATAAGCCCGATAAGCTGTGTCTTTTTATACATCGGTTGATTTTTAGGCTCTTGATCTTTTGGTTTAGTAGGTACATCTACATATACTGGCTTTTCCTTACGAGCCGTGCTTTCATTACGTAATGGCATTGAGAATGTCAGTATTTGTTTAACATTCGAATGTGATTTCCACATCTGACTCCAAACTGATGAAAAGTAACTCATTAATCATTCCCCCTAAGCTAAAGTTAATGAATTTCATAATTCTTATTTGGCGCCACTAGGATGCTACACCTAGTTGAGTTAACTCGTTCTCAACTAGATCTAGATTGATGTGGCTAGTTAACTGGTATTATGAAATTCACTCAAGAAAACAAAAAACTAGCAGTAACTGCGATACAATGTAAGTACTATTAGTAAGCTACAAATCATTCCCCTTCAAACCGCATTTACTTCCAACGTTCCTTGAAAACTACAGTCCCCACTGCACTTTTCTTTCAAACACTAACTTGATAACGCTTTCAATTTTCTGTTTCTTTTATATTAACTGAAAATTTAGTATCGTTTTATTTATGGTGATAATGTTTACTTTTGTTCGTTTTGGTCAATAAAAAACCACCTACACAGTATTGTGCAAGTGGTCAAATAAAAGTATCGAAATCTAATTTTTAAATTGTTCTACAAGTTCTACTAATTCACGATTGGCATCATCAAGAAACATCTCATAGATAGGTTGCAGTTTTTCCTGCCAAATTTCTTTTTCTTTATCTGTTAAATAATAAATTTCTATTTCCGAATTTTCTTCAATTTCAACTAACATCTTATTATTCATATGCTCTGCTTCTTGGAATAGCCATTGCGTTGTTTCTGTCATAGCCTCATTTAATAAACCTTGAATATCGTCAGGAAGGCTACTCCAAAAGTCCCCATTCATAAACACTGTATATCCTAAAAAGCCGTGATTACTAATTGTCATATAACGCTGCAACTCATACCAACGCCTCGAGTATATATTCGAAATCGTATTTTCTTGACCGTCAACTTCAAACGTCTCCAACGAATAGTAAACGTCATTAAATGGTATAACAACCGGGTTTGCGCCTAACAGTGAAAACTGTTCTTCTATAACCCGACTCGGCATAATTCGAAAGCTTTGATTCACAAAATCTTCAGGTTGTACGAGCGGTTTTGTGTAACTCGTCATTTGCTTAAAGCCATTACTCCATAACGATAAACCTTTGACCCCTCGTTCGTCTAGCATCGTTAATAGTTGTTTTCCTAGGTTTCCAGTAAACGCTTCTTCTACCTCTTCTAAACTATCAAACAAAAATGGTAAATCGAATAATTCCCACTCCGGGGTAATCTCGGTCATTTTCGAAAAACTTGGGGCGATCATCTGAATGTCATTGTTTAGCAACGCCGTAAATTCCTCACTATCAGAAAATAGCGCTCCATTCGGAAAAACTTCGACTCTCACACGCCCAGCTGATTTTTCATTCATAATTTCAGCAAATCGTTGCGCTGCTAAACCTTTCGGCGTATTTTCTGCGACAACATGGCTAAAACGAATTACAATTTGTTCATTTAAACCTTCTTGATCATCATCATAAAAAAGTTCATCACTCTCAAACATGTCTTTCATTAAAATGAAAACTATCATCCCTATTAACAATATAAAAATTGTACTCCAAGCAAAATATTTCATCTCATCTCACACGTTTCTATTAATTTTTTTCTATTTTTATCGTACAAGATAATAATATAATAGTAAAATAAAAGTTGAAAGTGCTTTAATTACATATAAAAACCATTTAGTATGTAAAATGTCGGGCGCTTTTCTCTCGCTTCGCTTTAAACTTCTATCGAATTTTAGAGGCTCGCTCAAGAAAAGCGACCGAGCATTTTTTCATATAAAACTGCCGTTGCAGTTCGCTGTGTAAAAATTCAGCACTTTACCAACCAACTAGCCAACTAAAACGAGAGGAGATTTATAATTATGCGCTTAACGATGCAAACGAAGATTACCGTTTTAATTTTATTTATCGTTAGTTTCTCCCTCTTAATATCGGGCTTTGTTGTTATTTCAAACTTCATTCATTCAAAAGAAGTGGAGTTAAAGCGCCAATCTTTTGTTGCGGCACGAACGGTTGCTGGACTTTCAGAAATATCTAGTAATCTTACAAATCAATCCAACCACAATGGTGCAATCAATCAAATTGTTGAACCGATCCGGGTTACTCATAACGCTGACTATATCGTCGTCCTTGATATGGATCGGCTTCGTCACTCACACCCAATCCCGTCAATGATTGGGAAAGTATCGATGGGCAGTGATGAGAATCCGGCCTTTGCAGAACATACATATACGACAAAAGCTAGAGGCGAAGCGGGAACTGCGGTCCGTGCTTTCGCGCCGATTGTTAACGATGAACACCAACAAGTGGGAGTCGTAATTGCAGGCTTTTTACTCCCTACTTTTTTTGAAGTGATTGCAAGCTTGAAAAGAGAAATTTTACTTACTTCAAGTCTTTCCCTACTGTTCGGTGGTTGGGGCGCCTTGATGCTTGCTTATCATATTAAAAAGCAAATGTTTCATTTAGAGCCTGATGAAATTGCAAAAATATTAGTCGAACGGACAGAAACATTTAATGCAATGCAAGAAGGGTTTATCGCCATCGGTTCAGACGAAAAAATTACGATTTTTAATAACAAAGCAAAGAAAATGTTTGCAATTAATGAAGATGTCGTTGGTAAACCAATTCATGAAATTATTCCTGATACAGTACTACCGAAAGTTTTACAGATGGATACGCCTTTTTTTAAAAAAGAAATCCAAGTACAAAACCTTAACGTATTAAGTAGTCACATCCCGATCAAAGTTAATAATGAGGCCGTTGGTGCTGTTGCTATTTTTCAAGATTTAACTGAAATGAAAAAGCTCGCTGAAGAATTAACGGGGGTGAAGGCTTTCGTCGGTGCACTTCGAGTTCAAAACCACGAACATATTAACAAATTACATACGATCGCTGGATTAATTCAATTAGGCAATAAAGAAAATGCTTTAAATTACGTACTACAAGAAACCGATGAGCAAAGTGAATTAACCCGCTTTTTAAGTAAAAATATTAATGACGACAGCATTTCAGGTTTACTATTGAGTAAAGTAAGCCGCGGCAAAGAGCTCGGCATTATGGTTAATATCAATAGGCGGAGTATGTTAACCTCGTTCCCAAAAGGGCTCGACCATCACGACTTTGTCATTATTTTAGGTAACTTAATTGAAAATGCTTTTGACTCTTTTCAAAACGTCGCTCATGACGAGAAAGAAATATTTGTGAGTATTGAACAATCAAAGCAAGCTCTAACAATTTTAGTCGAAGATAACGGCTGTGGCATATCGCAAGAAAACGTTGATGATATTTTCGCGGAAGGTTTTTCAACGAAAAATGGAAAAAATCAAGGGATCGGCCTACATTTAGTAAAGCAAATCGTCCAAAACGGCCATGGTATCATCGACGTAGAAAGCGAACGTAATGAAGGTACAACTTTTACCATTGCGTTTGAGCGTTAGTGTATTTTGACTGGTGTCGTAAGCAAAGATTGGTGTAAAGCCACTTAAACAAAGAGGTGAAGCGTATGTTAAAAGAAACCGTAAATGTCCTTTTAATCGAAGATGACCCAATGGTCCAAGCAGTAAATCGAAAGTATATCGAACAACTCGAAGGCTTCCAAATCATTGGAACCGCGTCTAACGGCATCGAGGGTATTCACTTAATTAGAGAACTAAATCCTGATTTGGCGATTATCGATGTATACATGCCAAACCAAGATGGGCTAGAAACTTTGAAGCAACTACGCTCAGAAGGGTATAAAACTGACATAATTATGATTACTGCGGCAAGTGATCTTGAAACTGTGAAGTATTCTTT
>SKOL01000720.1 GCA_007120055.1 Anaerobacillus sp. | reverse complement strand
TATACCAATACAACCGCCACAGTACGCTAATGAACGCCTACAAAAATATCAAAGACGAACGCTTCCGCCATTATATCTTAAAGGAAAAAGGCGATGTTTATCGAGCGTTGAAGAGTTTCTTTAAGAAGGAAGAGGAGACGTTGGTTTAATAAATGGAAAAATCCTTACTACCAGTAGAATTCTGGGGGTAAGGATTTTTTTGTGATTATACTCAAGTCTTAAACATTCGGTCCAGATTGTTGAATAGTTGTTTGAGGTTAATCGGAGTGAAAATTTTAATCAATAACATTTATTCCTTGGTTATGGTACATCATCTTAATATCTGACTTCACATCTTCTGTGATTAGGTATGTCAAATTATTAGAAGGACAGATTATATGATTAGAAATAGTAGTTAATTTATCCGAAGTTACCATTCCCAATATTTCTGTAGATATAGAGGCCATTTTCCGCTTTACTAAAGCTTCTGATAAGCTCGGGACACTGATTCCTGTGTGGGGATCTATTTTATAAATACCCATAATATACAAATCAGCTCGCATTGTATTCAAAGATTCAACAGTGTCAATGCCTAAGTTCACCATTGATTCCTTGAATAATGTTCCTCCAACCATAATGACTTCTATAGAATTATGTTGACTTAAAGCCATCGCGATTGGTGGGCTGTTTGTAATAACAGTTGCCTTTAATGATTTAGGGATCTGATTGACAAAATGCAAGTTAGTAGTTCCACCATCGATCAAGAGCACCATATTATCTTTAATATAATCCATAGCTTTAGCTGCTAGCTTGCTCTTCGATTCACTCGAAATACTTTGCCTAATTGAAAAATCAACAACTGGTGGTCCGATTCTTAGTGCACCACTATGAACTCTTTTAAGTAACCCTTTATTATCTAAGTCTTTTATGTCTCTTCGAATTGTATCTTCAGAAACTTCTAGGCGGATACTTAGGTCACTGGCTATAACTTTATGTTCTTCATTTAAGATTTGTAGAATTTTCTGTTGACGTTCTTCTTTTAACATTCCCTTCATTCTCCTTTACTTATTTTCTTTAGTATATCATAACCGACTTTCTAAACAAATAAAAAGACGCACAAACAAATACAAAAGACGCATAAACTAATACAAAAAACGCGAAAACGAATATAAAAATGCATAAACAAATAAAAAAACGCAAAAAAACTCTTTACGAAATACATTTTTGCATCTATAATTAGATTATCTTCAAAAAACAAGAACAAAGGAGCATAAACATGCAAAAACAAAGTATAACAATTGCACCTTCGATTATGTGTGCAGATTTATGTAACTTAGAAAAGAGCGTAAAAGAAATTGAGAATGCAGGTATAGATACTTTACACGTAGATGTTATTGATGGGTATTTTAGTCCAAGTATGCCTTTAGGTATTGATACAATTAAACAATTACGTAAGGTTACAAATATGAAATTTGATGTGCATATCATGTCAAATAATAATGAATTTTTTATCCAAGAAATGATTAATATCGGTGTGGAGCAAATCACATTTCATATCGAAACAGGTATCCATGTTGATCGATACATTAAATTAATTAAAAATAATGGTATCAAAGTTGGTATTGCACTTAATCCGGCAACACCATTATCGACATTAGACTATGTATTACCTCAAGTCGATACTGTTCTTTTAATGCTTATTAATCCTGGATTTGCAACAGACAAGAACGAACAACAAGTATCTTACGCTATAAAAAAAGTAGAGGATCTAGCTCGAATAATAAAGGAGAGAGGATTTGACACCGAAATCGAAGTGGATGGTCGAGTATCATTAAATACAATACCTGGATTGGTAAAAGCCGGCGCTAATATATTGGTGGCTGGAAGTACGAGTTTATTCATTAAAGAGAATAGTCTCGAGGAAAACAAGGTTATTATGGAAAAGAAAATTTCAGAAGGTTTATATGAGGAGGCTAAATAACATGCATAATTATAACGAAATTGCAAAAGAGATTAATAAAGAATTAGCATCTACTTTAAATAGTATTGAACAAAATGATGTAGCAGAATTAATTAGTCTAATTCAACAGTCAGAGAAAGTATTTTTTGTAGGAGTAGGGAGAGTGCTATTATCTTTAAAGTCTATTGCAAAAAGATTGGCGCATCTAGGGGTGGAAACTTATGTTGTCGGTCAGATTACCGAACCTGCTATCACAGAAAAAGACCTACTAATTGTAGGTTCAGGAAGTGGAGAGACGGCCTTTCCTTTAATTATTGCTAAAAAAGCAAAACAATATAATGCGAAGGTAGCTCATATTGGTGCTAATCCTGAAAGCTCTATGAGACAGTATTCCGACCATTTTATTCGAATTCCTGTAAGTACAAAGTTGCAACTTCCTGGTGAAATACCGTCTGTGCAGCCAATGACAAGCTTGTTTGAACAAAGCTTACTTTTACTAGGAGACGCAATCGCTTTAACGATTATAAGGGAAAAACAAATAGATATGAAAAACCTTTGGCAATATCACGCCAATTTAGAGTAGGGTTCGTGAAACTGACTTTTTAGAAAAGGAGGGCTTTCAAATGCTCGCATTACATTTTGGAGCTGGGAATATCGGAAGAGGATTTATCGGTTATTTGCTCCATAAAACAGGATATGAAGTATGTTTTGTTGATGTAAACAAACAAATGATAGACAGCATTAACAAAAATAATGGGTATACAGTTGAGATTTTAGATGACAACCGCACGTCAGAAATAATATCTCCTGCGATGGCTTTAAATAGCTTAACACAAGAGGATGAGGTTATTAATACTATCGTTCAAGCAGACATTATTACGACATCAGTGGGCGTTGAGAACTTACCACGGATTGCCTCTATTTTATCTAAGGGCTTGCTTAAGCGTGCAAAAACTAACAGAGAAAATCTCGACATTATAAGTAATGAAAATGCCATAAATGCTTCTAACAAGTTAATGAAAGAAATTGAAAAACATGTTTCACCATTCGAAATGAGAGATCTTTGTTCATTTGTAGGATTTCCTAATTCTGCAATTGACCGGCTTGCCCTTTCCAAGGGATCAGAATTTGGTGATATAGCATTAGTAGAGCCGTTTTATGAATGGGTTATCAATAAGTCACAAATGGTTAATCACAAACTTCCCTTTGTCAATGGAGCAAGTTATGTAGAAGATTTAACGCCTTATATCGAAAGAAAAATTTATCTCGTAAACATGGCACATGCGGCGACTGCTTATTTAGGGTTTGCAGCAGGAGAGCCCACTATTCAGAGTGCTTTAAATAATCAAAAGATTGAACAAACTGTAAGGGGCGTAATGACTGAAGCTTCTGGATATATTATTAAAAAATACAATAATAGCCCTGACGAAATGAATGATTTTATAGGGAAAATATTGGCTCGTTTTAAAAATAAGAATGTCAGCGATGATGTTACACGTGTAGGTAGATCACCTATTCGAAAACTGGGTCCTGAAGAACGGTTGATTAAGCCTACTGGAGAACTCGTTAAATTGGGACTTCCCGTAAATTCGCTTTTAGAAGTCGTCGCTGCTGCACTTTCGTTTGCATACCCGGATGATGTAGAATCAGTAAAGCTCAAACAATTTATAGATAGTAATGGTGTTGAAAGCGCAATTACCCATTTTACTGGGTTAGAAGATCCATCTGTTATAGAGTCGATCAAAGAACATTATTATGAGTTAAACAACCAAAAAATTACTTGAAAGGGGAATAACAATGTTAGATAACTACTTAAAAGGTAATATTAGATTTCTTGAACGTGTGGAATCCTGGGAAGAATCGATCGAAGTAGCTGCTCAACCTTTATTACAAAAAGGAAACATAACACCTAAATACATCCAAGACATGATTGATAATGTGAATAAGAATGGTCCTTATATTGTGATTGTACCAGGTATAGCAATGCCTCACGCCCAAAATGAAGGGGGAGTAGTAGTCAAAACTGGAATTTCATTATTAAAACTAGAGAAACCTGTACAATACCCTGAAGGTAAGGAGGTGAACATTCTCATTGTCTTAGCTGCCGAAGATAGCTCTGGCCATTTAGATTTAATTTCAGATTTATCTTCGTTACTCGTAGATGACGACATAATGGTTAAATTTCGAGATGCTAACAGTGAAGAAGAAATTTTATCGTTAATCAGCGAATGTGAATAACGGGTTGTTTTGCGAAAGGTAAAGAAAATCTATGATGAAATTTGGTTATGTAAAAAATATTGATTAAAAGGGTGATAAAAAATGGCGATTCCTAAAACTGCAATTCCTGAAACTGCAACAACAGAGGAGAAGCGTCCTTCCGTACGTGCTAGAATCCAGGCATTTGGAGGCTTTTTAACAAACATGGTATTACCTAATATTGGTGCTTTTATTGCTTGGGGATTTTTAACCGCTTTATTTATTCCAACTGGTTGGCTTCCAAATGAACATCTTGCTGAAATGGTAGGTCCAGCCATCATATATTTACTCCCTATATTATTAGCTTTTACTGGGGGAATGATGGTTCACGGTCACAGAGGAGCTGTAATGGGTACAATTGGGGCGATCGGACTTATTGTTGGTTCCGATATCCCAATGTTCTTAGGTGCAATGATTGTTGGTCCTCTAGGGGGATGGATAATTAAGAGATTCGATGCATTAATTAAGGACAAAATCGCGGCTGGATTTGAAATGGTCGTAAATAACTTTTCAATAGGTATCTTAGGATTCTTTTTAATGATGATTTCCTACCTTTTCATTGGACCTGTAATTCAATCAGCCAACACAGCGGTAACAGTAGCTATTGAGGCTTTAGTAGCCACTGGATTTTTACCATTGTTATCTTTAATCAATGAACCAGCTAAAGTTTTATTTTTAAATAACGTTATTGACCAAGGGATTTATTATCCATTAGGAATGCAGCATACTTTAGAAGCTGGAAAGTCTATCTTCTTTACCGTTGCTTCTAACCCTGGGCCAGGACTTGGATTACTATTAGCATTTACTTTCTTCGGAAACAAGGTTGCTAGGCGTACGGCTCCAGGAGCGATTATTATCCATTTCTTTGGTGGTATCCATGAACTTTATTTTCCATACGTTTTAATGAAACCACTTACAATTATAGGAATGATTGCTGGTGCAATGTCTGGTATAGCAGTTTTTGGCGTGTTTGATGCCGGTCTTGTTGCTGGACCGAGCCCAGGATCAATCTTTTCATATCTCGCATTAACACCGAGAGGTAGTTTTGTAGGTATTATTTTAGGAGTTTTAGTTGCAACTGTAGTTTCCTTTATTGTAACCTCTATTATTTTGAAATTAGAGAAAAAATCTGATGATGAAGGTGACGAATTAACTTCTTCCATCGCGAAATCAAAATCTATGAAATCTGAAGGAAAGCAAGTCCTTTCGTCTATTAGTGACGTAAGCACTAAAGAAAATATTAACAAAATTTCATTTGCTTGTGATGCTGGGGCAGGAAGCAGCGCGCTAGGGGCCACCACTTTCAGAAAAAAACTTCAAAAGAAAAATATTACTGACATTGAAGTCAAGCACTATAGAATTGAAGATGTTCCGCAAGATTCTGATATTGTAGTTGTTCATAAGAACTTGGCAGATCGGGCAAGGCTAGTACTAAAAGATGTCAAAATCATCAGTATTGAAAGTTATCTCGACGATCCAAAATTATCAGAGTTACTTGATGAATTAGAAAATAGATAATTAAACATTAAGAGGGTGGGCCAAAAGTGTCTGACACCACGCGTAAACTACTTTATATAGACAAAAAGGCTTTAATGTATGTCTATATGTAGGTGTGAAACGGTGTCTGACACTTGTTTTGGCCCAACCTCTTTCAGTACTATTTTGCTTTGTCAGGAGACCCAATAGCTATTCCGATCCTTTTTGTAGCGAAAATATGCAATTATGAAATGCATTAATAATTATACAATACAATGAATTTCATAATTCATTATTCTCGCCACTAAGATCAATATATAGTTGCGTCAAAACCATTCGCAAACTATATATTGCGTGATGTGGCTCCTTTTTGGTAATTTTGAAATTCACTCAATAGTTTTAAAAATGAGATTTAGAGATTTTAAGTT
>SKOL01000125.1 GCA_007120055.1 Anaerobacillus sp. | reverse complement strand
GTTTTCGAATAAGCTTTTTCAAAAAGCTCGTCATGCCTTTTACTTTCAGAGACAATCATTATGTCAAAACCACCTTTGTTTGTCCGGGTTTTGGGAACATCTTTCCAGGATTAAGAATATTATTCGGGTCCCATGCCTGTTTTATTGATTTCATCAGTTCAAGGGAATGTCCAAGTTCAAGTTCCATGTACGGGGCTTTTAATGTTCCAATTCCGTGCTCACCAGATAAGGTGCCCCCTAATTTTATTGCACTTTCAAAAATTTCACTAACTGCTAGTTCAACCCGTTTCATTTCATCTATATTTTGTTTATCAGTAATAATATTCGGATGGAGGTTACCGTCTCCGGCATGGCCGAACACTACTAATGTAATATTGTACTTATCACGGATCGCATATAAACATTCCAACATCTCTGGGATCTTACTTCTTGGTACCGTCGCATCTTCAGATATTTTCGTAGGACCTAATTGAGTAATGGCTGGAGAAACCATTTTTCTCGCTTTCCAAACTTCATCTCTTTCCTTATCATTTTCAGCAACTTTAACCGAAGTCGCTCCGTTTTTTATACAAATATCACGGCATTTTTTTATTTCTTCCTCGATCGCAAGTGGGTGCCCATCTATTTCAAAAATAACTAATGCTTCTGCATCAACCGGTAGACCACTAGGGTTATAGTGTTCAACAGCACGGATACAAGCATTGTCCATAAACTCCATCGCTGCTGGAAGAATTCCCGCTGATAAAACTTTAGTAATTGTATTTCCAGAGTCTATAAATTTTGAGAATGTAGCTAGCATCGTTTTCTTCGCTTGTGGTTTCGGAAGTAACCTTAAAGTAACTTCGGTTACAATCCCTAATAGCCCCTCAGAGCCAACGATCAGTCTCGTTAAATCGAATCCTGTTACGTTTTTAACAGTTTTTCCTCCGGTACGAATTATTTCACCTGTTGGCGTAACAACCTCCAAACCAATGACATATTCTTTCGTTGTACCGTACTTTAACCCTTTTGGACCACTTGAGTTTTCTAGTAGATTCCCGCCAATGGTAGAAACATTGGAACTTGAAGGATCCGGAGGATAAAAAAGTCCAACTTCTTCGGCTTTTTGATGAATATCAGAAGTGATAATCCCCGCTGATGCGACAGCGACTAAATTTTCTTTATCGATATATAATTTTTGCTTTAGTTGTGACAAATCAAAAACCATTCCACCTTCTACCGGAAGAGGTCCACCGCTTAAAGAAGTTCCTGACCCTCTAGGGTAGACTGGAATTTGATGTTCATTGGCCAACTTGATTAGTAAACTAATTTGTTCTACATTCATCGGTTGTAAAACGATATCGGGAAGAAATTCACCGAATGAGGCATCATAACTATAAGAGTAACGGTCATGTAGCTGTTTTAATATTCGTTCTTTCGGAATAATTCCTTCTATTTTATTAATTATTGACTTTTCCATGTTTTTCACCCACTTATCTTATAGGCTGAGAAGAGTCCTTGGATTAGATTGAACCATCTTTTCTAAATCCTTATCTTTCACCCCAGCACTTGATAGTTTATAAATAAACTCACTTAAAGCAGAAATCGCGGGAATGTTATGTTTTTGACCATAGTCTGTAACTAAAACACAGTGTTCTGCTCCTAATATTTCGATCGTTTGAGCCATGTCCGCAACTGTTAAATCTTCAAAATCACCGCTACAAGCTAAGTAACATTTCTCAAGGATACAGCCTCTTTTTACTAAATCTTGTTGCATTTCAAACGGAATTTTTGCAATTCCCATGTCTGGATGTTGAATGAGAATTTTCTCAACTTTTCTTTCTTTAGCGATATTAACTAAAATATCGACTTCATCTGGAGAAATATGGCCGGTCGCTAAGGAAACGTTGTGCTCGGCAATTAAATCTAAAATATCATAAATTTCTGGACGAATTTTTTCGTCTTCGTCCCAAATGGTTAAACCTTGATTCGGTTTGAGTTTCGCATTGGTAGAAAATAAATTCGTCTTTTTACTATCAAAGTATTTCCAATGTTGTACTGCTGAAATTGTCGGCATCCAAATGAATTTAGCCCCTAGCTTTAAAGCTGTTTCAACGGTGCGGGCAGAAATTCCACCTGTATGTTCGTTTAGTACAAGTCCCCCATGAATGTGAAGATCTGGCTCTTTTTCACGTATTAAGCTAGCGCGATCCATTGTTGGTGACTCGTGACTTTTTATAACCGCTCCCGCCATCCCTGCTGATTTAACATCTTCAACAAGTTCCCAATCTGTTTGTATTCGAGGAAATATACTTGGAGAGCTATGAACATGAAGTTCAAAGCCCCCCTTTAAGATTGGATGATATGTTTTGCTCATTTAAGAAATAACCTCTTTACAACATTTTTTGTTTGTTGTTTTTGTTTGTAAAGCTTCTCCAAAGAAATGAGCTAACTCCTCTATTAACTCTGCAAAAACAGGATGATCTCCAAACATGAAATCATTATGCTTCCCATTGATTAAGTATAATTCTTTAGGTCCTTCTGCAACTTCATATAATGAGAACGCTTCCTCAAGAGGGTGAAGGAGATTGTCTTTTCCGTGTCCAATAAATAACGGACAAGGAGAAATCGCTTTCACAACATCTTCAGCGTTAGTGTTAATAATTGATTCAGTAAACTGTAATTGAGTTTGCTTTCCAAAACCAGGTACTTTTGTTAATTCTGCTGATACATAACTTGATGTTGCAGGATCTAATGGATAGTGGATAAACGTTTCAGCTAGTTCTGACTGTCCAGAAATAACACGTTGCTGTTGGTCTTTTTTGATGGTTTCTTGAATTTCTGTCCACTCAACATATGTGTGAATAGAACGTAACCAACGCTCACCGTCATAAAAGCCGTTAAGAGCTGCTACTGCACCGACACGCTCATCTTTCGCCGCCACATGAACGACATTGTTAGCACCCATTCCCCATCCGATTAAACCAATACGATCAGTATCTACTTCTTCTAACGTTGTTAAATAATGAATCGCGTTAATAATATCTTCAACTTGCTCTGTAAGAATAACTCTCCCAGCTTCCCCTTCACTTTCAGCAAAACCGCGGTAATCAAAACCTAAGCAAATATACCCCCTATTTGTAAACTTTTCAGCGAAAAGACGTGGATAAAACTCATTAAATCCTTGGTAACCAGAGTTTGGAATGATCGTTGGATATTTCTCACCCTCAACCATGTTATCTGGTAAATAAACAGTTCCTTGAAGCTTACAACCTTCACTGTAAAAAGAAATGTGCTTTTCTTGCATTTTGTTCTCCCCCTAAGTTTTAATTTAAAATTTGGTTTTATTAAAAGTTATAATACAAGTATACATCTCAAGAAAAATTATTCAATAATAAATTTTCGAATTAGTGTAAAAATTAATTTTTCTTATATCATAGTAGAAAATTTTGGATTTTATTAAGAATTTTTTAGATTTTAAAAAAAAATTAAAAAAATATTTGAAATCATCTAAAATATTTGTATAATTGTATTACGACTTTGTTAACGCTTACAGATTAAAATTAAATTTAAGGGGGAGATTTTTTGGAATTTACACCATGGTCACTATTTGTCGATGTGGGGATCGTATCATTATTATTAGTGATTGGAACGTTGTTACGAGCTAAGGTAAAGTTTATTCAATCACTATTTTTACCTGCAAGTATGATTGCTGGATTTTTAGGATTGCTTCTTGGTCCGAGCGGAGTAAATATTTTACCCTTCTCTGATCAAATCGCCACTTATCCAGGGGTCTTAATTGCAGTCATCTTTGGAGCTATTCCGATTGGGGCAGCCAAGGTTCCGTGGAAAAAATTAGCTGGTAGAGTTCGTAACATGTGGTCCTACTCAATGTTACTGACGGTTTTAATGTGGGGTGGCGGAGCTTTATTCGGATTAGCGATTTTGAACGTCATTTTTAATGACCTTCATGTAGGATTTGGACTTATTTTAGGTGCAGGGTTCCTCGGGGGACATGGAACAGCTGCTGCCTTAGGACAAGGTTTTGCTATTCAAGGTTGGGAAGAAGCACTTACTTTAGGAATGACCTCTGCAACTATTGGAATGGTTGTAGCCGTACTTGGTGGTTTATTTCTTATTAAGAGAAGCACACAAAGAGGACATACATCATTTATCTCGAGCTTCAATGATTTACCAGAAGAGTTAAGAACTGGATTAGTAAACCGTAAAAACAGAAAAGCTTTAGGGGATGACACGATCTCACCTATCTCAATCGATCCATTAATTTTTCACGTTGCTCTAGTCAGTCTTGTTGTAGCAGGTGCTTATTTCCTTACGAACTTTGGAAATTCACTTTTCCCG
This sequence comes from Anaerobacillus sp., assembly GCA_007120055.1. Next base: position 1,777 of record SKOL01000125.1, on the reverse strand, counting down.
CAAATTGCAATACCTTTATTTAGTATCGCATTCTTACTAGGATTATTTCTTCAATTTGTATTGCGGAAAACAAAAAGTGATGATTACGTTGACCAACGAATTATTACACGTATAAGCGGTGGAGCGACTGACTTACTCGTTGCTTTCGGTATTGCTTCTATTAATATTGCCGTTGTTGTTGAATACGCAGTTCCACTTCTTGCTCTATTTGTTTTCGGTATTATTTGGGCTTATTGCATCTTCCGATTTATTGCACCACGGTTATTTGATAACTATTGGTTTGAGCGTGCCATATTTGGTTGGGGATGGAGCACAGGAACCGTGGCAATGGGATTAGCTCTTTTACGAATTGTTGACCCTGAGTTAAAAAGTAAAACACTTGATGATTATGCGATCTCGTATCTTGGAATGGTACCGCCCGAGATGTTAATTATCACGATGGCGCCGATATTATTCTCAATTGGTTTACCTTGGGTCTTCCCAGTTACTTTATTATTAACAGGGATTATCATTATTCTCGTATATAAGAAAAAAGGCTGGTGGGTTACCGAGGATCCATACAATCGAAACCAATCATCACAATCTAAAAGTGCATAACTTTAAAATAAAGGCTATTGAGCATATTATCTCAATAGTCTTTTTATATTTTAACTACACTGGCCCTTACTTGGCTTCAAAATTAGGTATATCTTTCCTTTAGATTGATATATTTTCAAGTGCAATAATGTCAGTATGTTATAATACAAGTAAAGTAAAGTTATATACGGGGGGATGACATATTCATGATAGAGAGAAAGAAAATTTCGGAACAAGTGCTTGAAGAGATTAAACAACGAATTCGTTCTGGTGAATTTGCACCTAATACGAAACTCCCTTCAGAAGCTGAACTTTCAGCTCTTTTCGGTGTCAGTCGAATGCCAGTACGTGAAGCGTTAAGTGCCTTAGCCGCCAATGGAATTATAGAATCGAAACAAGGTGGCGGTAGCTGGGTTAGGCCTGTCCAAATGGATAAATTACTTCAAAAAGTAATTGTTGAAACCTTAAGCTTTGATCAAGTTATCCATTTACTTGAAACTCGAATTATTTTAGAAACAGAAGCCGCATTTTTAGCTGCTGAACGGCACGAAACTGAGGATTTAGTTTCATTATATGAAGCACAAAAACAGCTTTATGAAAACCTCAACGATCCTACGTCTATCGATGATAAAGCTGATTTCACTTTCCACCATGGAATTGTACAAGCTACTAAAAACCCGGTTCTCATACAGACTATTAAGAATATATCAGGTATATATAATGAAGCAATGGTCGTGTCATTGAACCTCAATACGAAAATTGCTGGTAAAAAACAACAAGTGTATGAAGAACATCAAAATATTTTGCAAGCAGTGGTTACTCGACAACCAAAAAATGCTCGAGATGCGATGCACTTCCACTTAAGTAATAGTTTATTAAAACTAAAAAAATATAAAGAAACTTTGTAAATTTAATATTAAACCTTTATTTTTCCTGCAAATATTTCAACAAAAAAGAAATTGGTCTTCCAAGGTCAATTTCTTTTTTTTGTTAAAAAAATAAGATATGATCAAACTAAAGAAAACTATAAAATTTACAATTTTCAATTTAAAATTCAAAATTATTGAAAGCAATGCTTCAAAGCATTACTAACACATAATTCACTGTAAAAAACACTATATTTGTAACATGACGCTTCTAATAATAGGCGTTCGCTACAAATGTAAAACAGCGCAGTGCTGACAGAAAGGATGAGACATCT
>SKOL01000549.1 GCA_007120055.1 Anaerobacillus sp. | reverse complement strand
TCAACATCATTACAATCACTTTTAGAAATAAACTGTTTTTTATCAATTACTTCAAAATTCTGTTGAATAATGACATAAGTAATATCATCGTTCGGATACTCGGCATCGATAATCGGCTGAATATCTGAATTAATCACGTTTTTTAACTGTTTCGGTGGTAAGAAGTAATAATTACGGACTATTTCTTGAAAACGCTCAATACCGTACATATTACCGTTACCATTTTCAACACTTTCAACAAGACCGTCAGTCGCTATAACAAGCGTTGCGTTTTCATCAAATAAAACGGTCTCTTCTTCATAGCTCAATAATTCAATATCAATCATCCGACTAATGGGGAGCCCACCAAGTGTTAACGATTCAAGCTCTCCGTTTTTAATTAATGCAGGTGGAACTTGAATACCAGCATTGCTGTACGTTAACTGTTTCGTTTCAAGATCTAAAACACAAACGTAAAAACATATATAATATTCTTCTGGAAAATTTTCTTGCAGAAACTCTTCTGCTAAAAAATTGAGCATTTCTTTCGGTGAGATTCTTTTACGTTCTACTCCTTCTTCAACATAAAGAAACCGATTAATCTTTTGTCGAATAAAAATATTAATAAAAGCCCCGCTAATACCACTGCCTGATACGTCTACAACGTAAATAATTAGTTGATTATTAATCTTAACAAAGTTGTAATAATCACTACCAATTTTATCAGCAGGTTCATAAAATGCGTCAAGTTGAACTTCTTCCATTTCCGGAAAGCTATTAGGGAAAAAGTGACGGTGCAGCCTTCTTGCCCTTTGAATATTTTCCTCAATAGATTCATAGGCACTTTCAAGTTCTTCACTTTTATTTTCAAGCTTTCTTGCATAACTTTTCAGATCTAGTTCTGCTCTTTTTTGCTGACTAATATCTTGATGAATACCAACAAAATGAGTAGTTTCACTATTATTTATTTTAATCGGACTTATCGTTGCCGCTACACAATAAAGGCTACCGTCTTTTTTTCGGTTAACAAACTCGCCCTTCCATGTCAATCCGGATAAAATCGTTTCCCATAAGTATTTGTACTCATTTGCTGTTTTTTTACCAGACTTTAAAATACTTGGAGATTCCCCGATCACTTCTTGTAAAGAATATCCAGTTAACTTTGAGAACATGGGGTTCGCATACTCAATTTTATTTGTCTCGGCATCTGTAATGACGATAGATACTGGACTTTGTTCGATTGTTTGTGAAAGTTTTTGGTTTTCTATACGAACCTTTTTCAACTGTTTTTGCTCTTCCCGTGATTGCAAGGCACTATAAACTGTATCAATGAGTCGACTGGAAGATAATTCGTTCCTTACTAAAAAATTTTCTCCACCAGCTTTCATAACCTCGACGGCTAAACTAGTTTCATTGCGACTTGAAATTACAATAATCGGTATTAATATATCTTTTTCTTTAAACAGTTTAATCGTTTGTAAAATACTTAGTTGTTGAAAACTATCACATAAAATGATGGTGTCAACCTCGTTTTTCAAAAGAAAAGGCGCAAGATTATTATTGTACAAAACCTCGTCACCGATACTAGTCATTGTTGAACAGATAATGGCTTTGTCCTCACTTAATAATTGCAGAAGGGGGCAACTCTCTCCTTCATCCTTACAAATAATTAATACTTTTATGTTTGCCTCCATATCAAAAGCTCCTCGGCCCGAAATGTGTTTACATATTTTCAATCTTAATGACTTTATTAAGATGGATCATTTTAAACATATTTTGAATATAGTCGTTCGTTACATTAATAATTCGTAATTCTCCACCACGTTCTTTTAACTTTTTTTGAAACAGAAGTAATTTTCCAAGCCCAGAACTATCAATACTAGTAATCTTCGAAAAATCAATGACAATTTCTTTAACTCCGTCATTGTATAAATTTAATAACTCTTGTTTTAAGTTTTGGGAATTAACGACATCAATTCTACCTTCTGGGATTAATGTCACTTTTCCGTTACCATTTTTGATTTGTTCCATTATCATCGCCCCCTGTCCTTCTTATTGCAGTTATATTTTCGGATTTGTCTTTATCTGCTTCATTATCATTCATTTCGATGATTTGATTTAATTCATCAAAAGTAAGTAATTTAAAAGGGTCTAACAACATTATAACACGGTCGTCAGTATCAACTAACCCTCGTAAATAGTTTGTTTTCATATCTTCAGCTAACTCATTATCAACGACTTTAATTTCTTCTTTTTCAAAAGTTAAAATATCAGAAATTCGATCTACGATGATGCCCATCGTCTTTCCTTTAACTTCAACAACTATGACGACCGTATATTCATCATACTCTTTAGGCGGCAACTTAAATTTAATATTCATATCAATGATCGGGATAATATCCCCCCTGAAATTAATGACACCTTTAATCACAGGGAGGGAATTAAACACTCTCGTTGGTTTTTTATAACGAATAATTTCTTGAACGATCATAATTTCAATGCCATAAAACTCTTCGCCAACTTGAAAAGTTACAAATTGATTATCCCGAGACGCATTCATAAGCTGTTGATTTAATATTGGATGGGATTGTTGGTTACTACTCATGAGCACTGCCTCCTTTTTTAAAACTTTTCAAAGTCATCTTCATTAAAGTCAAAATCATCTTCTTGATTTGTCTCTTGTTCAGAACGATGTTTTTTGCGTGTCGGTAAAGGCTCTTTATCCTTTTCTTTCATAGCATTTGTGCTCACTAACTTTTTTTGTGGTTGCATTATGGTACCTTTATCATTAGTTAGCTTAAATACCCCGATTAAGTTAGACAATTCAACAGATTCACTCATCATATTCTCACTAGAGCTAGCAATCTCTTCAACAAGTGAAGCATTTTGCTGCGTTACTTGGTTTAGCTCTTCAATAGCTGAGCGAATATCCCCAGCTGCCATCGACTGTTCTTTTAAAGACGCGGCGATTTCACCAACAACATCTGTTGTTCGTTGCGTATTTTCAACAATTTCCTTTAAAACTTTCTCTGTTGAGGTCATAAGCTCGTTTCCTTTATCCACTCGAACGATGCTATCTTGTATTAACTTTGAAATTTCTTTTGCAGCTTCAGCACTTCTGCCTGCAAGATTACGAACTTCCGCAGCAACAACAGCAAATCCTCTTCCTTGATCACCTGCTCTTGCAGCTTCAACGGCAGCATTTAAAGCTAGTAAGTTCGTTTGGAAGGCGATATCATTTACGGTTGAAATTATTTCACTAATTTCATTACTTCCTTTTGTGATTTCTGACATTGCCTCACGTAAATCAACAACAACCGTTTCTCCAGATTGAACGATACCCATCGTTTGTTGTGAAATGTGATCGGCTTCATTGGCATTCGCTGCAGAGCCCTCTAATGAAGATGTCATTTCTTCAATTGTTGATGAAATTTCTTCTAACGACGATGCTTGCTCTTCGGTACGTTGTGATAAATCTTGGTTACCTGAAGCAATTTCTTCGGCACCATGCGAAACTGTATCCGAGGCATTCCTTACCCTGAAGATCGTTTCTGATAAATTATCAATCGTTTGATTTAAATCTTTCGCCATTTGACCAACTTCATCGTTAGTATAGACGGTAGCTTTTTCTCTAAAGTCATTTTCACCTATTAAGCTAACAATCTCTTGTGTTTCTTTAATCGGCTTAGAAAGGCTTTGCGAAATAAACAATCCTACCACAGCAATAATTGGAATCGCAATTAACGCAATAATAAAAATCATATTTCTCATACTAACTAACCCAGCAAACGCTTCCTCCTGATAAACTTCAACTATCAACCCTGCTGGAGTATCACCTAAATTTAAGACGCCGATCATCCCAATTACAGGTGCCCCTTCGTAATCTAAATATTCAACTGCCTCTGCAAACGCATGATTTTCTGAGCGTACTTGCGGACCGAGCATTCTTACAGCTTCAGTATTTATAGATTCATTTAATGCCGCATTCGAACGATACTCCCCAAACATTGTATTCGTTAATAATGTTCCTTCTGCGTCGATTAAGTAAGCATCTGCGGTTTCCCCTAATGATGAAAGTCCTGCATGAACAACAGCGTCTAATCTCGCTTGGTCTACGACGACACTTAATGTCCCAATAACATTACCAGTACGACCATTTTCACGAATTGGAGCACCAACTGCTAAAACGTTATCATTAACAACCCCTGAATGAAACAACGCTGACCAGTAGCTTTCACCTTGAACGGCACGTTGAATGTACTCACGATCGTACATGTTTTGACCTATTAAATCGCGATAATCACTATAAACAACGTTTCCTTCTACATCTGTAAAATACATTAACAGGTAGTCCATCTTCTCTACAGCTGAAGCGACTAATTCCGATAATATCGCTTCTCTTTCCAACCACTCTGAGCTTGTAGTGTCACCATTTTGTTCATCTAGAACTTGCAAGCTTTCATAAACTCCTGGTGTTTCAGCTAACAATTCAGCATTTCTTTTTCTAAATTCAAAATACTCATCGAGTTCTGAGCTAACTAATTCTTGATACATATTATTTTTCGCTAAAATTTCTTCTCTAACATTATTACTTGCAGCGTTATAATTTAAAAAGCTAACAACGATTAGTGGAAGAATTCCTACTAGTAAAAATAGACCTATCATTTTTACTTTAAGACTTACATTTAAAGAAAATTTCTTTTTCATATCTTCAACTCCCTAGAAAGGTTTTTCAATATATTTTCTTTTAGCTCTCTTTCTACAATGGATTATTTTTGTAATGCTTGTACGATTGCATTTGGCATTTCTTGCAAAGGGATAACTTCATCAACTGCCCCTAATTTGATCGCTTGTTTTGGCATTCCATGAACGATCGATGTTTTTTCATCTTGAGCAATTGTCCATGCCCCATTGTCGTGCATTTCTTTTAAACCGTTGGCACCGTCATTCCCCATCCCAGTTAGTATTACACCAATGCAGTTATTCTTTGCTTCTCTCGTAACAGATGAAAACAAAACATCTACAGAAGGACGATGACGGTTTACAGGTGGTGTTTCTTCAAGGCTGATAAAATAACCTTTTTGATGACTTTTCTTTAATAAAATATGTTTTCCACCTGGAGCTATGTAAGCAAACCCTTTTCGAAGCAACTCACCATTAACCGCTTCTTTTACTGTTAATCTACAAGACGCATTTAAACTATCGGCATACGAACTTGTGAATCCTACTGGCATATGCAGAACGATTAATATTCCTGGTAAATTAGCTGGTAATTGCTCTAATATGGATCTAATCGCAACTGTTCCTCCAGTAGAAGCACCGATCGCAATTATTTTATCTGTGTTTGATTGTAGTAATTGAATTGTCGCAGGAGTTGCTTCGTTTCTTGATGCTATCTTTTTCCTAGCTTGCTTCCTCAACTCCGTCATATTAACTTTAGCAGCACTTTTCACTTTAGTAATGATCTCTTGTTCAATTTCGAAAAGTGAAGATTGTAACATTGCAGATGGCTTTAAAACTACATCTATAGCTCCTAATTCTAATGCTTTTAAAGAAATCTCACTTCCTTTTTCAGCACGTGAACTTATAATGATGACAGGCGTAGGTATAACCGCCATTAATTTTCTTAAAAAGGTTAAACCATCCATCCTTGGCATCTCTAAATCTAACGTAATGACATCAGGCTTAAATTCTTTTAATTTTTTTATCGCATAAATCGGGTCAACAGTTGAACCGACAACTTCAATTTCTTGATCTTTTGATAATATTCGTTTTAATAATTCACGGACGAGAGCAGAATCATCAATAATTAACACTTTAATCTTCTTTCCTATCAAAACCACCTCCTTACGAGTTGCGAGTTTTGAGTTTTGAGTAATCTCACTCAAATAAGGTTAAGTTATCTGCAGATTTTGCTTTTTGGGCTCTTGATCGTTTAATTTGGTGTAAGTAGCTTTCTTCGGCACGGACAGCTTCTGCTAACCTTGCCTCTTGACCAATTTTCTTAATAAATACGTCAAAAGTTTCGGGGACGAAATATAACTTTCTACCGACTTTACCACCAACATCATATGAAAGAACTGGAATTTCCTCCATTTTCAAATAATTCATTGCAAAATGAATATTCGACTTAGAAACACTG
>SKOL01000520.1 GCA_007120055.1 Anaerobacillus sp. | reverse complement strand
GCGGCAAGCGAAGATGAAGCACAGGATGATATGAAATCACCAGAAAGTGTCGTCAACTTACTTCAAGTAGACCCAATAGAGTTTGAATTTGGCTATGGTCTAATTCCTTTAGCTGATGCGAACCAAGGTGGGGACTTATTAGATCGAGTCGTTATGATTAGACGACAGCTCGCGATTGAATTAGGTTTAATTGTCCCTGTGATTCGAATACGTGATAATATACAGTTACAACCAAACGAATATTCGATTAAAATTAAAGGAAATGAAGTTTCAAAAGGGGAACTATTACTTGATCACTTTATGGCGATGAGTCCTGGTGTTGACGATGAAACGATCGTTGGTATTGAAACGATGGAACCCGCTTTTGGAATGCCAGCACTCTGGATTAGTGAAGATATGAAAGAACAAGCGGAGTTATCAGGTTATACGGTTGTCGACCCGCCTTCTGTCGTATCGACGCATTTAACAGAAGTGATTAAAAGACACGCGCATGAACTGTTAGGGCGTCAAGAAACGAAGCAATTAATTGATCATTTAAAAGAGGCTTACCCTACACTAGTAGAAGACGTAACACCGAACCCGTTATCTGTAGGGGAAGTTCAAAAAGTATTAGCTAATTTATTAAAAGAAAAAGTATCGATTCGTAACTTACCAATTGTTTTTGAAACATTAGCTGATTACGGGCAAATGACGAAAGATACGGATTTAATTACCGAGTATGTGCGCCAAGCACTTTCAAGACAAATTACGAAACAATACGCTATTATTGATGAGCCATTATATGTTATTACAATGAGTGGTTCAGTAGAGAAACTGGTAGCTGAAGGGGTACAACAAACAGAGCATGGTAACTTCTTATCATTAGATCCGAATTCTCAGCAATCGATTGTTGATGCTGTACTTTATGAAGTAGAGCGTATGAATGAAATGGGGCAACTGCCTATTTTATTATGCTCACCAGCTGTAAGAATGTATATCAGGCACCTTCTTGAACGGTATTTACCTCATGTTCCAGTTTTATCATATAATGAACTTGAGCCAACAATTGAGGTTCAGAGTGTAGGGATGGTGAATGTATAGTGAAAGTGAAAAAGTTTGTTGCGAAATCTATGTCCGAAGCGATGAAGAAAATTCGCCAAGAATTAGGTAGCGACGCTGTCATTTTAAACTCGAAAGAAGTTGAAACAGGTGGTTTTCTCGGCTTCTTTACGAAAAAAAATATCGAAGTAATTGCTGCAGTTGATACAGCACCTGCTGTTAGAAGGCAGGTGCCTAAAAAAACAGCTCCGGCAAACAAAAGTAGTTCGAAACCGTCTGCGTCAGTAAAACACCAGACAAACACGAAAGAAAGTAACTTGAAACCTTCTTTAAAAGATGAAACGCTCGCAAGTGAAGTAAAAGAACTTAAAAACATTGTCAATGGAATTTCAAGTTCGATCTTCACGCAATTCGAGGACTATCCAGACGGTTTAAAAAAAATGAACCAGCGATTAATTGATCAAGATATAGATAGTTCGATACGTACGGAAGTAATGAAAAAGCTTCTTAAAAAATGGTATATTTTAGATAAGGAAACAATGAATGAAGAAGAAGTAATGCATATAACAAAAGAGACTTTACTCCAGTTTTTAAACGATAAAGATATTGGTGGTTTTCAGTTTAATAAAAAATACTTAAACTTAGTTGGTCCAACTGGAGTTGGAAAAACGACGACGATTGCTAAAATTGCGGCACACTGTGTTTTAAAGCATAAAAAAAGGGTAGCTTTTATAACTACAGACACATTTCGGATTGCAGCGATCGATCAATTAAAAACGTATGCAAAAATTTTAAATGTCCCTGTGGAAGTCGTTTATTCTGTTGAAGATTTTAAACAAGCGAAAGAAAAACTCGCAAACTACGATTTAGTTTTAATTGATTCGGCAGGTAGAAATTTTTTAAATCAACTTTATATAGATGAATTAAAAAAAGTCATCGATTTTAATGAAGAAATGGAAACTTATTTAGTTTTATCACTAACTTCAAAATATAAAGACATGGTCACAATCTTTGAGCAATTTTCTAGAATCAACATTAATAAAGTAATATTCACAAAGAAAGATGAAACGTACTCAAGAGGAGCAATGTTGAATTTGATTCATGAATATGATGTAGGGGTATCTTACATTACGAATGGACAAAGTGTTCCTGATGATATAGTAGAAGGCTCGGCGACTCAAATAGTAAATAGTATATTAGAGGTTGATGACTATGAATGATCAAGCGAAAAATTTACGAAAAATGTTGCATATGGCAAGTAATACAGAAAAAGAAACAAACGTTATTGCTGTTGTTAGTGGTAAGGGTGGAGTTGGTAAGTCTAATTTTTGTTTGAATTTTGCTCTAGAGTTGAAAAAAACAGGAAAAGAAGTCATATTATTCGACCTTGACATCGGGATGGCAAATGTTGATATATTAATGGGGACATCCGCAAAGCATACGATCGTAGATATGATTGAACGAGAATTATCGATATGGGACATTATTGAGCGTGGGCCTGATAACCTGTCGTTTATTGCAGGAGGGACAGGTCTATCCTCGATGTTTCAATTAAACCATCGAAAATTTTCAAGATTTTTACAGCAATTAGAACTTGTCAACGGAAACTACGATTATATTATTTTTGATATGGGTGCGGGTGTTTCAAAAGATAGCTTACACTTTATTTTATCGGCAAATGAAGTTTTTGTAGTTACAACACCTGAACCAACTTCAGTGACTGATGCATATGCTATGATTAAGTATGTTCAATTAAAAGATCAAGAGATTCCGATCTCATTGTTAGTTAATCGTGTCGATTCGAGTTCAGAAGGTAAAAAGACGTTTGAGAATCTAAATTTAGTGACGCAGCAGTTCTTGCAGAAAGAAATCAGATTACTCGGAATTATCCCTGACGATCCATCAGTACTAAAGGCCGTGAAAGCACAGACCCCATTTGTGATCCATGCGTCTGAAAGTAAGCCAAGTAAAGCAATCCAAGAAATTGTGCAACAGTATACAGGGGAAAAGCGAGAAGAATTAACCCCTCCATTTACTACATTTTTAAATAAGTTCAAAAAATATCTTACTGATAGATAACGAATAGTAAGGGGGTTGAGATAATTTGATTCGCGTGCTCGTAGTTGATGACTCCGCCTTCATGAGAAAAATGATAACCGATCTTTTAGAAAAGGACCAACGAATTGAAGTAATTGCCACAGCAAGAAATGGTCAAGATGCCATAAAAAAAATACAAGACTTAAATCCAGATGTGGTTACTCTTGATGTTGAAATGCCAGTCATGAATGGTATAGATGCCTTAAAAAAGATCATGAAAACAGTACCGAAACCCGTCATCATGGTGAGTAGTACCACAAAAGAAGGTGCAGAAAACACAGTTTTGGCAATGTCTTACGGGGCAATAGACTTTATTGCCAAACCGTCTGGTGCAATATCTCTTGATTTACATAAAGTGCAACAAGAATTAATTGATAAAGTACTTCTGGCTGCAAATGTAAAAATGACAAAAGTGTTACAAAAAAAACAAGCGAACGAAGTTTCAAAGCCTCGCCCCACCGTAGTCACGAAGAGTCAGCCAAAAAAATTACTAGATAAAAAGGTCATTGCAATTGGAACATCGACAGGTGGGCCTAAAGCCTTGCAACAAGTGTTAACAAAGCTTCCTGAAGATATTAACGTGCCCATTTTTATCGTACAACATATGCCGGTAGGTTTTACAAAGTCATTAGCGTCGAGACTTAACAATCTATCCAAAATCATGGTGAAAGAGGCTGAAGATGGCGAAGTTGTAAGAAAAGGAGTTGCCTATATTTCGCCAGGAGGATACCATTTAAAGATAAGGAGTATTGGAACAACGCTTGCTATTCAACTAGATCAGACACCCCCAGAAAATGGGCATCGTCCTTCCGTGGATACGATGTTGAACTCTTTAGCCAATATTAATCAATACTCAATTATTACGGTTATTATGACTGGGATGGGTTCAGATGGGACGAAAGGTTTATTAAAATTAAAAAACAATCAAGATGTGATTGCAATAGCAGAATCAGAGGAGTCAGCAGTTGTATTCGGGATGCCGCGAGCAGCGATTAACACGAATAAAGTTGATGAAATTGTTCACTTGAATGATATTGCAAAAGCTATTGTAAGTTATTGTTGATAGAGGGGGTAGATGTCTTGGAAAAAAATCAATATTTAGACATGTTTATTGATGAAAGTAAAGAGCACTTACAGGCAATGAATGATCACCTATTAAAATTAGAAAATTCACCTGAAAACGTTGCAATTGTTAATGAAATCTTTCGTTCTGCACATACGTTAAAAGGGATGGCAGCAACGATGGGCTTTGAAGATTTAGCTAGTTTAACACATATTATGGAAAATGTTCTTGACGGAATAAGAAATCATAAAATCTCTGTTACAAGTGAAATTTTAGATGTTGTATTTGAAGCTGTCGATGACCTAGAAGCGATGGTACTTTCTATCGCGGATGGTGGAGATGGACGCCGTAATGTTACTAAAGTAGTATCTCAATTAGAAAAAATCGAAAAGGGAGAAAGTCTCAAGGAAAAACAACTAAAAGAAAAATTATCGTCGACCGTTGAGTTAAATGCACCAGAGCAAACGAGTACTACTGAAACATATGATGATTTTGAAGTCACAGTTTTAACTCAGGCAACAGAACAAGGCTTTCATGTGAACCAAATTCATATTTCCTTAAGAGAAGATTGTATTTTAAAAGCAGCGCGTGTGTTTATGGTCTTTGAAGTATTAGAACAAGTCGGTGAAATTATTAAATCGACACCTACTGTAGATGTATTAGAAGAAGAGAACTTTGATTACGATTTTACGGTTACTCTGATTACGAAAGAGTCGAGTGAGGATGTAAAAAATCGTATATTAAAAGTTTCCGAGATTGAGAATGTAGAAGTAACAGCCATTGATATAAATACTTATAAGAATACTAGTAGCTCAGACGATCTTAAAGAGGAAAACCTTCCCGCCCAAGAAGATTTAGTAGAAGAAGGTAGTCCAAATAAACAAATCGTTAAAAAAGAAACAAATCAAGAAGAAAAGGCGAATAACTCAGGAAGTAAAACGATCCGTGTAAATATAGAGAGACTAGATATTTTAATGAATTTATTTGAAGAGCTAGTTATTGATCGTGGCAGATTAGAGCAAATTGCTAGAGATTTAAAAAGCTCAGAACTAACAGAAACGGTCGAGCATATGTCAAGAATTTCTGGAGACTTACAAAATATCATCTTAAATATGAGAATGGTACCTGTAGAGCAAGTGTTTAATCGTTTCCCAAGAATGGTCCGTGGCTTAGCTAAAGATTTAAAGAAAAGAGTGAACCTCGAAATTATCGGCGCAGAGACAGAATTGGATCGAACAGTTATTGATGAAATTGGTGATCCTCTCGTTCATTTGCTGAGAAATTCAATTGACCATGGGGTAGAAACTCCACAACAACGCTTAAGTGTAGGAAAAACCGAAGAAGGAAATATTACATTAAGAGCGTATCATAGTGGAAACCACGTTTTTATTGAAGTTTCAGATGATGGTACTGGCATAAATCGTGAGAAAGTGTTAAATAAAGCGATCCAAAACGGTGTTGTTACAAAAGAAAGTGAAAAGAGTTTAACAGATCGTCAAGTCTTCGAACTGTTGTTTGCTTCAGGGTTAAGTACAGCTGATCAAATTACAGATGTATCTGGGCGTGGCGTAGGACTAGATGTTGTAAAGAATAAAATTGAATCTTTAGGTGGTAATGTCACTGTAGATTCTGTTTTAGGTGAGGGAACTACATTTTCAATTCAGCTACCATTAACATTGTCGATTATATCAGTTATGTTAGTCGAAGTTCAAAGCGAAAAGTATGCAATTCCACTTTCTTCAATTATTGAAACGGCGATCGTAAAGAATGAGGATATTTTAGCGGCACATAACCAAAAAGTCATCGATTTTAGAGGTAGTGTTGTACCGTTAATTAATTTAACTGACTTTTTTGATGTACCGAGAACTCGCGAAAGAGATACTTATCACTCGATTGTCATTGTCCGTAAAGGAGAAAAAATGGCTGGAT
>SKOL01000066.1 GCA_007120055.1 Anaerobacillus sp. | reverse complement strand
TCCGCGGTCCATCTATCTGTGTGTATTAGATCATAAGTTCCATGTTACTCATTAATTTGAGATAGTAAGATTGGTTCCATACCGCAACGTTCACGGTATTGGTTAATCTTATTAACCATTGATTTGGTTATCCCTAATATGGTGATGAGTTTGTTAATCGTCTTGGTGTCTTTCCATTCACCTATTTGGGGATGATTAGCGCTACTTTGCTTGTTAGCATTTTTATCTCATGTACAATTACTTTATTGTTTATTGTAATATGAAAATACCTCCAACACCAACAATACGAAAGCACCTGTTATTTACTAAATAATTTTATATATCATAGATAGATGTTTTTAGTTACCATTCCAATGATAGATTATTTGCACAACACCTGAGGAGAATGTTCTTGTATTAACCATTTTTAAATTTACCCTCTGTTTTAAATCAATAAACAACGGTTTTCCTTCACCCAAAACAACAGGGTGAATAGATAATCTAAATTCATCAACAAGCCCCAATTTTATAAAAGTTGTAATGAGACTTGCTCCACCATATAGCCAGATGTCTTTACCAGGCTTTTTCTTCAATTTATTTATTTCTTCAAGAATATTATCATTTATAAATATTGCACGATTATCAATCTCTTTTTGTATTCTGGAGAAAACATATTTCTTTTTACTATGAACCAATTTCCAAATTTCCTTTTCCGTATCAGAGTCTTCATTTTTTGGAATATACTGTCCCCATATATCGTAGCTTTTTCTACCATATAAAATAGTATCAATTTGACTTAAGAAATCAGTGAACCCCATATCAGAGTCCATAATGCACCAATCAACTTCTCCATTTTTCCCTTCAATAAAACCATCTAAAGTAACTGCTAAATCTAAAATCACCTTTCTCTGTTTTACGTTATTTGTCATAACTCTTTCCTTTCATCATTCAGTTTTTGATTCTTCAGTCCCGTACTGCTTTTAGTTCTACTTCCATTTATTAATTACCACTTCTCAGCCACTTAGTAATTCCAGTAAGCCTTTTTCATTTTTCACTAGCAATTGTTTATTTCCAATGAGGGATATCAATCCTAGTCTCTCAAATTTTGCAAATTTACGACTGATTGTTTCTCTTGTTACACCCACATAATTTGAGATTTCTTCACGAGTGATTGGTAACTTAATAAAAAGACCCTCTTGCTTTTTTACTCCAAATTTTTCGGCAAACTCTAAAATCATATGAGCAATTCTAATCTCAGGATCTTTTGTTGCTAAATTTTGCGCTAAATTTTCTGTATGTGCCAATCGTTTTGTCACTGCTTTTAATAACTTTAGAGCTATTTGAGGGTTTGCTTCCATAATTTTATCAATATCTTCTTTCGTTAACATACATATTTCGGTATCCTCAACGGCATATGCACTGAAATTATTACCTTCATCATGATTAAATAAATGAAGTTCACCAAAGAAATCACCGCTAGTCATAATATAAAGAATTTGCTCTTTCCCAAGTAGAGTAAATTTAGATACTTTTACTAGCCCTTTATTAATAATAAATAACGTCTCTGATTTATCGCCTTCATGGATCAATATTTGTCCTTTCTGGAAAGGTCGATGTTTTGTCATTTTTGTAATTTTCATAATTTCATCATCAGATAACGACCCAAAAATCGGTACTTTTTTTGGACATGGATCATTTATAACATGGTTACATATTTGTCTCTTCATAACAATCACCCATCATTATTAGTAGTAACTAAATTATATCATGAAAAAATTTTTGTCATTGTGATTTAAGTCCTATTTGAATATTATTTATAGTACTATACTTATAATATAATAAGAAAAGGAGTTGGATATTCAATGACAACAATCTTTAATCGTTCTACAAAAACTGGTGAAATTGTTACGAAACTACCTACTGCAAGCAAAGTTTTCAAACAATATAAAATCGACTTTTGTTGTGGTGGTGATCGCCCAATAGGGGAAGTACTTCAAGAGCAAAATCTAAATGAAACAGAAATTTTAAATACGCTAAATGAGCTGTATGAGACTAGTCATCGAAGTGATGATGTAAATTGGGCAGCCGCTCCGTTAACACAATTAGTCGACCATATTGTCAATAAATATCACGTTTATACAGAAGAAGTTCTAACAGAATTAAATGCGTTTGTAACCAAAGTTTATCGTGTTCACGGTAATGACCATCCACATTTACGGGAAGTTTATCAAGCATTTTCTGCATTAAAAGCAGAAATGGCCCAACATTTAATTGATGAAGAACGTGACGTTTTCCCTCACATTATTGCTTATGAAGAAACAGCATCTCAAAATGAACTTACAAAAGCAAAAGAGGAAATTGAAAAATTAGAAGCTGAACATGAGGCAGCAGGAGATCTACTGAAAAAATTACGTGAAGTAACAAATGATTATCAATTACCTGCTGGGGCTTGCAATACGTATCGATTAACGTATTTGAAACTTGAAGAATTAGAAACAATGACTCATGAGCATATTCATTTAGAAAACAACATTTTATTTAAGCGTTTATTAAAAGCATAAAAAAAGAAACCTAACGAGTAGTACTTGTTAGGTTTTTTGTTGCACCAGAATTTATAAGTAACTAAGTTAGTAATATCTAGCTCCTATCACTCCTAGCCACGGCGTTTACAAACTTAAAATATTATGCTTTCCATATAAAGCTGTACTTCAATCACTGGTAGTCATACTGCCCCTTAAGAGTAGGTTAAAAGAGTGCCGAACAACTTACGCTGTCCGGCACTCAATTTTTAACTATTCTACTTCTTATTCCTCTACCTCTTTAAACTCATCTGTATCTTCTCCACAAACTGGACACACCCAATCTTCTGGCAAATCTTCAAATGGTGTTCCTGGTTGAACATCTTCATCAGGATCCCCCTTTTTCGGATCATAAATATAACCACACGGTAAACAAATGTATTTTTTCATATCGTCTTCTCCTCTTTTTTAAGCATAAACTGCTTGCTGTTTTTTTATTTCATTCACTAATTCACTTATACTGATATTGTCGAGATCTATCTTATCAAATGAAAGTTGATTTTCTATTGCAAACTTGTAGGGTAATGATGCTGCTACTCCGTCTAGAGATATTACACCGACAACCTTTTTGTCTTTAACAAACACTCTTGTATATTTTTCGATACCATCATTTTCAATAATTGATTGATCACAAAGCCGTTCATCTACTAGACCTATCGAGAATAATGTTAAGCCAAAAGCATTGAAAATCGTTACAGGTAACGTTTTTTGAAAGGTTGCCTTTCTACCAGCCATGTTTGCTCCCGCAACTTTCCCTTGTTCCATCGCTCTATTCCAGAGTCCTTCCACTTCATCATTTAGTTCTGTCACATCACCAGCTGCAAATATTCCCTCAACATTTGTTTTCATTTCTTCGTTTACAATAATGCCTCTTTTTGTTTCAATTGGCGTATTTTCTACCAACGCAAGATTCGGCTGCACCCCAACCGAGTATATGACACTATCACTTCTAATAAACTCACTTTCGTTTATCATGACTTCAATTCCTTCATCTACTGCTACTATTCCTCCAATGGATGCATTTAGATGAACTTTCACCCCAGTTGCTTCGATTTTATCTTTTAGTAACTTCGACGTTCTCTCATCTAATTGCTTAGCCATTAAACGTGAATTTGCTTCGACGATCGTTACTTGTTTATCAGATTGTAAGATTGACCAAGCTGTTTCAAGCCCTTGTACTCCTCCTCCTATCGTGGTGATATGATTTTTACTTTCGATATAGCTTTTAAAGTCTTCAGCTTCTTGCATTTCTCGGATGGAAAAGACACCCTTATTTCCGAAACCTTCAATCGGTAATTTACGATTTTTTGCACCTGTACATAGTAATAATTGATCATAAGAAATGTTATCTCCACTTCCAGTAACGATAATACGCGTTTCTGTATTGATACTAGTGATCTTCGTGTTTGGAAAAAGTTGAATTTGATTTCTTTCATACCACTTTGCTTTTTTTATAAGAACTTTTTCACTTTTTAAATCTGAAAATAAATCCTTTGAAAGTTTTATTCTATTGTAGGGTAGGAATTTTTCCTCACCAAAAATCATAATTTCTCCATTTGGATCTTGATCACGAATTGCTTTAGCAGCTGTGACCGCAGCAACACCACTACCGATAATGACGTAGTTTTTCCCCATTTTGTATCACCTACTTTTTCTTTATTTCTTAAATAGAACTTAATAGTAAATCTGAAATGAACATAGCGGAGTTTTCAACTTTATTTACTTGGTTTTCTTTTGGCGCAAATCTTATACGAATAGGAAATTCAACATGTGTCATACCAGTCGTTTTAATCACATTTGATGTACTTTGAACATTCATATTTGTTTCAAGTAAATAGTCTTGTATAACTTCAATGGCCTCTCCGCTCCACCCATATGAACCAAATGCGGCAGCAATTTTTCCTTCTAAATTCATCGTCTTTAGTTCTATTAAAATCTCTTCTAGGTTTCCAATCATATCTGCATATTTAGTTGAACTACCAATTAATACTGAATCGGCTTCTTGAACGCTAGTTAATATTTCTGTTTTATCTGACTTATCTGCATTAAATACAGTTGTTTGGATATTATTGCCTTCAAACGTTTCTTTCAACATGTTCGCGACTTTCTTTGTGTTACTTCGAATTGTTGTGTAAACGATGGTGACTTTCTTACCTTTTACCGTATCAGCGCTCATCGTAGCATATAAATCAATGTATTTTTGGATATCTGTTCTTAGAATGTATCCATGAGAAGGGGCAATCATCTCTACATCTAATTCATCCAGTGCCTTCATTAATATACGAACATATCTCCTATGTGGATGAATAATCGCATTGTAATAGCCGATAAAATCTTCTGTTATATCAGTTTCTACCTCATCATTAAAAAATTTGTCATTTGCAACGTGTGTACTAAAAATATCACACGGAAACAAAATTTTATCTTCTATACTATAAGTAATCATTGTTTCTTCTGTATGAAGATATGGAGTTTCTTTAAATTTTAATGTTTTCCCACCAATATCTAACGTATCTCCGTCTTTTACAACTAAAAATGTTCGTTCATATAATTTATACATTTCTTTAAGCTCGTTAACAGCTGGTTGTGTGCAAACAATCGTAGCATTTGGTGCTCGTGACGCTAAAGCTGCTAAACCACCAGAATGATCAGGTTCCGTATGATTAATAACGATATATTGAATTTCTTTTGGGTCAATTATTTCACTTACATATTCCACAAACTCGCGACCAAACTCGATATCAACGGTATCAATGATCGTTGGTTTTTCTGTTTTTAATAAATAAGCATTGTACGTTGTACCTTTTTTTAATACTAATCTATGAAATGGTACCTCACGATCGTCAACTTTTCCCACCCAATATACATCCTTAGCTAACATTACCTTATTTAAAGTTTCCATATATGACTCATCCTCCTAAATAAATTTTAGTGAGAGTGTTTCTCAACTGATTTCATAGTAAAGTATTTTTAACATTTTAATTAGGATTTGAATCACATTTTGTGAAATAACTTATTTCTTGCTCAAATAAAAACACAATGGTTATCTTTCTAACCATTGGAAATGCTTTTGTTTTCTTTAACATAGATATCATTATTCTTTATCTCAAATTTAGATGTCCTTACTAATAATATTGAAAAGAACAATCCAATTGCTAATGCCTTTGATCTATTAACGATTGATTTCCATCACACATCCACCTCTCCTTTATTTTGTCACCCAACCAACCGTATATCATAAAGTGATTAATAGTTTTGAAAATATATTTATACGATTGAAAAACAAATCCACCGTATTTCGCAATGCATGTTTAGCTTTTCCCAAACGCTATTTGATTTCGTAAAATCTTGCTATACTATGGAAACTCCGTACTACCCTTCATTTTTACCTCGAAAGGAGAATTAAATTAAAAGATTTAGATTATACATATGTCCCAAGCTACGTTCCAGAGCCGTTTACAAAAATCGTCTGACCATTCTTTGACCGCGCCAAACAAATTTGCGAGCTTTGGGACCGCGTACTGATCGCCTACCGTTCGATGAAATTTACCGCTCCCGTCGAGCACTTCCTTC
>SKOL01000259.1 GCA_007120055.1 Anaerobacillus sp. | reverse complement strand
TTAGTTGATGTTAGTAAAAAACAAAAAGAAGATCTATTATCATGGTATTCCTATGAAGAAACAGAAGAATAGTGGCTAGTTGGTTTGTTGGTTGGCTAGTTTGAAAGCCGAAAGTTGGAAAGTTGGAAATGTTTGATTTTTACATGCTAAACGGTGACATTGCACCTTTATGAGCGTTTTGTGTGAAAAAAGGAATGCTCGGTCGCTTTTCTTGAGGGAGCCTCTAAAATTCGATAGAAGTTTAAAGCGAAGCGAGAGAAAAGCGACCGACATTTTACATACATGTTAGATCTGACGAGAAGTCAAAATAAGCGCTGGAAATAGGCAGATATATATTTTATGAACTTTCAGTCGTATATGTCATTAATAGCCGTCTACCTTTGTCGTTAGTAAACTCAAAACGATCATACGTGACATCTTGACCATCAGTACATATTTCTCTTTCATAATGATGCTGCACTATTAACGTTTCATTTTTGTTTTGGTATGAAATGAAATTGACCCCTTTAAAGTATTTATCATCATTAGTAGCTAAATATTGATTTAATAAAGTATTATGGCAGTTTACACAATGTTCATGAGACATTTCATATTTTTTTAAGCCATTAGTTAAAGAATCTAAAGCAGGTTTTTCAAGTTCGTTAATAAAAATGTGATAAGGATCAAATTGTTGTTTATTTATCCGAATTTGATCTCCTTCAGCAACTTCATAATTTGTTGTTTGATCGTCAACAAATGATAATTCATCATCGTACTGAACAGTATGCCAATGTCCGTTCACATTAATTTCAAATTCAAAAGGACAGTTACTTAAAGGTATTAAATTATTATTTTGATCGTTTAAATAAATATCTTTGCTGTTTTTAAAAATCGTATAATATTGATAATCCGCTTCTCTTGATGACTGAATTGTGTATGATGGATCTATTTTCTGTAGTTCATTTTGCAGTTCATTTAAAACATGTGAGACTTTCTCTTTTTCCATGTTGAAATGACTTATTTCGTTTAATAATGCAGTACGTAAAGATGCTTCGAAATTTAATTCCAGATCATCAACATTCACAGGTTCAATTTTTGAACCTGTAATTTCATATGTTTCTCCACTAGTAAAAGGTGGTCGAGTAATTACTTCGTTTTTTATATCGGATAAATTTTGAACAGGATATTGTTCAATGGCATTTATTTTAACAATCCCACGCCAAGGTTTACGTGGCTCTGCAATAATATCGACTAACTCCCCTATATAACTACCTAGCAGTGGATCAATCACACGAATCGGTTTTCCAATATGATTAGATGCTTCTTTTCTATTCATGAGTAACCCCACTTTTTAAAAAATTTATTCCCTTTTTATTATAGTACATTTTAATCTTCTTGAGAAATTATTATCATAAGGAATTGATTTTATTATCAAATTTTATTTACAATAGTATGTCAATTTGAAATATTGATAGTTTTTAATAATTTCACAGTGTATAATATTGGTTAGACTATAATTATATAGGGTAAAATTTAAGTGGAGGGATGACGTATATGTACAACTTAAAGGAAAAAGAAATGATTTTTGTTTTTACTGGCCCAGACGGATCAGGTAGAAAAACTGTTTCAAAATTAGCCGGAGACACACTACAAATGAAAACCGTTGTTTCATACACTACGAGAAAAAAACGTCATTATGAAGTAGAGGGGCGTGACTATCATTATATTTCTCGAGAAGAGTTTTTAGCAGCTGAAAAAAACGAAGAGTTTTTTGAGAGTGTTGAAATAGATGGTAACCTTTACGGAATTAAGGAACAAGATATTATTGATCGTTTTCAACAAAAAGGCTGTATTTATCTCGTTTTAAATATTGAAGGGACAGAACAGATTAGGAAGAATTTTGGAGATAAAGTTGTTCGTATATTTGTACATGCTGATCGTGATACAGTAATCAAACGTCAAAAAGAGCGAGGTAACTCAGAAGAGGAGATTGAATTGCATTTAGCACACTTTGACCAAGATTTACAGTACAGAGAGCAATGTGAATTTTCTATTCAAAATTACGAGTTATCGCACACAGTGTTTGAAGTGACGCAAGCAATGGAGAAATTTTTGCTCGAAAAAACGAAGTAATAAAAAAGCGTCACAGCGATTCTTAGACATTTAATGGTGGCCAAGCTTCTTGAGTGAGCCTTTAAAATTCGTTACAATTTTAAAGTGGATCTTGAGAACCCAACCACCATTTTTTGTTGTTTACTTTAATGAATTTCATAATTCAATATTATCGCCATTAAGTGTCTATATGTAGTTGCGTTAAACCGCTGGCTACTACATATAGTTTGATATGGCTCATTTTAGGTGATTATGAGATGCACTCACTTATTTCTTTTTTCTAGATAATCGATAATCCCCATTGAACAAACTTGTAAGTCTACGTTAATTACTTCATAAACATGGTGGGTTTCAGGAATGTTTTTTTCATGAATGAAGTTTTGAACTAAAGTTAATAATTCCTCACATAGTTGTTCATGACCGTTTCCTTTATCCCGTACTTTTTCTCCAGTCTCTAAAAATTTTGGTAGCCAATATTTGATTTGTTTATATACCTCCATTGGCTGATTTGAGGGGCCAAAGTGTCCGAAATAAATCGTATCTACCTTGAGTTCATTTACAATTTTTTCGAGAGACGCGATCATTTCATCAGGGCGAAACTGATTTGGTGTAGTCGAAGGCAAATAAAACTCGAATTCCTTTAGTTGATCGTATCTAACCCCAACCGTATCTCCTGTGAAAATACCGTTACTAACAGGATCATAAATGCTAAAATGATGATCGGCATGGCCTCGTGTATGGTAAAACGTCAGTTGGCAATTTTCACTTAAATATAACGTATCACCATCTTCTTTTATGATTAGTTTTTCTTCAGGTATAGGTAAAATCGGTTCAAATAGTCGTTCGAAATCATCTCCATAAACGGCCTTTGCCCCTTGAATTAATCTAGAAGGATCTGCTAAATGACGGGCTCCTTTAGGGTGTACAACGACTTTGGCGTTCGGACAATCTTTTAATAGAAGGCCTGCACCACCAGCATGGTCTAAGTGAATATGCGTAACAATAATATACTTAATATCAGCTGGGTCGATGTTAAGCTGCTTTAATCCATTTAAAATGTAAGGAACGCTCATACTTGGTCCCGTTTCTACTAAAGTTAGTTCATCTTCATTAATGACATATGTACCTGTTCTACTAGGAATTCCTAAATCAAAGCCATCAATTAAATGGATTCGATTACCTAAATCAAATGGTTTTTTCTTCATTTTCTCCCCCTTGAAATTAAAAGTTAGAATATTTATACAATTATCTTAATCTAACAACGTTTTTTTGTAAATGTTAAGTGTGTTAAAAGTAGAACGATTTTCCGAGAAGTAAGATAAGGAAAACAGCTACATGAAAAAGTTATTTATCATAGCGAACTTTATTTAATCTTAATAAATGTTCCATTCGCTCTAGTTTCATCTTTTCCATTTCTTTAATAAGAGCAAGTATCTTTAGTTCAATTCTTGATAATGCCACAAAAATATTTTCCTTCTGTTCTAATTGCTGCTGATTGGTAAGTGCTAAATAAGAATGTAGTAAGTTAGGTAAGTCTTCCCGAAGAATTCTTTTTAACATATGCCTTTCTTCTACATCAAGTAAGTGAAAATCTGGAGTGATAATGTCAATATGCCCGATAATATGAGCCAATCTATTTTCGATAATTGGATCGACGGATAAACTTACGTTTTGTTTTGTAATTCTTTTAATTTCAACGAGCAACGCCTTAATTTCTTCTTGTTTTTCCGTCGGGGGACTATTCGTGTCAGGCCTTACTTGCAGCTCATTTTCTTTAACCAATCTACCAATTAAAGCATCATCTAACATGTCTAGTTTATAAAAAATACTTCTTAAATAAGGTGATCGCTTCACTGAACGGACGAAAGATTGCCCTTGGTAAGTGTAGTAAATGGTTGCTTCTGTAACTTTACCGACCCCATTTTTAGCTTTATATATTTTTCGATAGACATCAATAATGATTCTCTTCTTTATTGGGGCTTCAGATCGTTTTTGGTCGCCAAAGTCTAATCTCATCCTCTTTTTTTTAATTTTTAAGTTAATCTTTACTTGAGAGGTGTTCTTTTTGAAATGGCGATTAATTCTTTCCATATCAGACAGATTAATGATTTCATTAATAAAGTTTTCTGTTTCTGTAAGGAGCGTTTGACTATATTGGTCAGAAATAAACTCATCTTTTACAGGTTTAAGTCGATCAGGAAGCCAATTTTCAAATAAAGGGATCTCCAATAAACGGTTGAATAAAGGCATAACAGTTTCTCCTTACCAATTATTCTAATAATTTTTGTTTCATTTGATGATTCAGTTCATCGAGCTCATGAATGAATCTTTTTCCACTATTAATAATTCGTTCATTTGAGCTTTCTGTTAACTGAATCGCAGCATAAACATCTTCATAAGCTTTTTTAAATGTTTCAATAGCAATCGCAGGTTCTTCTAACATTTTTAATGTATCTTCGGTATTAGATTTTAGCGCTTGGGCATTGGATAGAAGCATTGCTTCAGTAGCTTCATTAACGTTTTTCACAGCATCAATGACCGTCTTTTGATTTCCTAATGCAAGTTGGATCGAAGCTGTGACGGTAATAATGTTTTTTGTCATTGTAATCGCATTAAAAATAGCTTCTTCAAGCTTCTCATTATTTTCGACGATTAAGTCGACGCTAGCTAGAGACTGTTGTAAAACGAGGACTGCTTGAGACATATTTTTAATTCTAGAAATAACTTTTTGCTGACCTTTTTGTAGTGATTGTTTATTTCCTTGCCAATCTTCTTCAGTCATTTTAGCTTCTAACATATTATTTAACTGTTTTCCCACTTCAATTTGTTCATTTAGTCCATTAATTCTTGTGATTGCTACTTCTTTTAGTTGGTGGAGCATGACAGTATCTTCTTGAAGCTTATCTTTACCGACGAGTAAAGCTTCAATGATATTTTCGACTTGTGCTTCAACAGTTTTATATTTTCTTGCATATTGTTCCATCGGGTTTCTTTTTAGTAAGCGATCAAAGAAACTTTGAACTTGCCCTTTTTTCAAGTGGCTTGGTTCAAGTTCGCCAACGATTTCTTTTAAGCGGTGTAAATTTTGCGGAAGTTCATTGTTCGGTTGATCCATCATTTCTTTAACAGGGCGCTTTAATGCTTCTAACGATTCCCCAGCATCTTTTTGAGCTTCAGTTCCTAAATCGTTTAGTTTTTCAAGTAGCTTATCGACATCTTGTTCTTCATTTAACGGTGTAAAGTATTCTTTTACTTTATGGTCTATGTCTATATTAAATGAGTTTTTTTCTTCCATAGTTAACCCCTCCTATTCCCTATATTAAATAATACGATACTAAACAAAAAATGTTTCAAATGGCTTAATTTGACTGAATTATATAACGAAAACCATTTCCCTACAAGCATTCAAAATAAGTTACGAGTAAATAAAAATATAGTAACTTGTCACAATATAAGAAAATACAATTATTAACGATGGTATTGAATAGCGGATGGGAGTTTTCGCTTTAATACGAATAAGTAAATAAAACGTGACTACATACAAAAATATTACTAGAGAAGCTGTAAGTTCATGAACAGGATCTACATGCAATAACAATGGACCTGTTCGATAAAAGATATCTGTACCACAAAGAATTAAAATGTTAAATAAATTACTCCCTAATATTGACCCGATAGCTAAATTAAAGTTCCTTAGTCTACAGGCAACAAAGCAGGCTACAGCTTCTGGTAGGGATGTTGATGCAGCAAGTAAGAAACTTCCGACAAAACTCGCTCCTAAACCAGTAACGACTGCAATTCTGTCACCAACAACTGTTAAAAGTGATCCAGTAACCAAGATGAAAATCGCAGCCACGATAAATCTCTTCAATGCTTGTTTAGCTGTTAATGAGGGCAGAGGCACTTCTCGACTATTTTGGTCGTCTATGTCGTTTTCATTGTTTTTAGCTGTTTGTTTCACCTTAGATAAAAGGATCATTCCAACTATATACCCGGTTAAGATTAAAAACGTATCAAGCCCAATGCCGAGGATCATAAACA
>SKOL01000593.1 GCA_007120055.1 Anaerobacillus sp. | reverse complement strand
TTGTAAAAGTAGAGAAAAAGGGCGAGCAATATGAGCTTACTTTTTCAAGTGGCCTTGTTGAAACATTTGACTATGTCGTCATGGCAACACCACACCATGTAACAGAACAAACTTTGAGCAATTACTCTTTTGTAAAACCATTAGCGGACATTCCGTCAACTTCTGTGGCGACAATTGCAATGGCATTTCCTCAAAGTGCGATTAAGAAGGATATTGATGGTACTGGTTTCGTTGTATCGAAGAAAAATAATTATAACATTACTGCTTGTACGTGGACCCATAAAAAATGGGCACATTCAGCACCAGAAGGGTATGCATTGTTACGCTGCTACGTAGGCCGTGCAGGTAACGATGCAATCGTAGATTGGTCCGATGATGAGATTATCGATGCAGTACTAGCTGATTTAAACAAAACGATGGAGATCGATGAAAAACCTGAGTTTCATATTATTCGCCGTTGGAAAGATGCTATGCCGCAATATGTAGTTGGCCACAAGCATAGAATCACAGAGTTAAGGGAGCAGTTACAAAAACAACTCCCTGGCGTTTACACTATTGGCGGTTCATTTGAAGGAATTGGTGTTCCAGATTGCATCGACCAAGGTGAAGCCGTCGTTGAGAAAATCGTAAAGCAGCTTTCATAAAAATAATTTAGATTACCCCTTTAGTGAGTTTTGTAGCTCGTTGAAGGGGTTTTTGGTTGTGGAGTGATTTTGGGGCGTTGTGG
Source organism: Anaerobacillus sp. (assembly GCA_007120055.1). Next base: position 5,426 of record SKOL01000593.1, on the reverse strand, counting down.
TGGAACTATTTGTAGTAAAATTTGGGACTGTACAGTAGCGTGTTGCTTCGTATTATGGGGGGAGTGCGTAATAATTTGATTCCTTATATCCGTCCGGCATGCGAGAAGGTCTCGCGTTCCCTTTTGGGTGATGTGACGCTTCGTTCGGGCACGACAGATCATCTTGCGTGCTTGTTAGTAGATGTTCAGTGACCGAAAATTGAGGACCAACACTGAATTCAGGCACTTACACTAATTTGCACATCAACCACTGTTTTACTGCACACTCCCCCCATACGCACTAGTTACCTCACAACATCAGTATTGTCGCAATAAAAAAAGTCCGACTCACCAAGAGCCGGACCCAAACATATAATTAGTTTTCAGCTAAAATCTTATCTAATCTTGATGTATCAACAAAGCCATCTAAATTTGGCTCATCATTGATGAAGTCTAATTCATAAGAAGCAGTTGCCCAAGCTTGTAAGGCATCAGCGTGTGTTTCAGTTGTAACAACCATACGCTCCCAAGCATTTTCTAATACTGATTGTGGAAGTCTTGTTTGTGATAAGCTATAAAGCAAGTCATTGACTGTTTCTAAAGTATCAGCAGTATTCTCATGAGTGAATTCAACAGCACGTTTATGAGCGAGTAAAAATTGGTCAACTTGCTCAGGGTTTTCTTCTAAAAACTGTGGAGTTGTAACAACAACGACACTAGCTAATTCTTCACCTAAAAATACATCATTCCATTCTGTGATAACTTTAGCACCAAATTCTTCAACTAAATATGTTCCCCAAGGTTCTGGAGCAGCAGCTGCATCAATTTCACCTTGTTCAAACATAATCATCATGTTTGCAGGATTTACACGCGGTTGATGGTCAACCTCGCCGCCACGTCTTGTTGTTGTTAATCCTCTGTCTTGAAGCATAATTTCTAACTGAACGTTATGTGTACATCCGTTTCCAGGAGTACAAAATGATTTTCCAGCAAAATCATCTAAAGTTTCAATACCTGAATCTTCTCTAGCAACAATTAACGTAGCACCGTTAGCGGCAGCACCAATGACAACGATGTCGCCTCCAGCTAAAAAGTAGTTAATTGCCGGGCCAGGTCCTACATAACCTAGCTGAATTGCTCCGTTATCTAACGCTTCAATAAAGTCATTTCCATTTGGGAAGTTAATAAAGTCTAATTCCTTGTCTGTAATTTCTTCTTCAAAAAATCCTTTTTCTTTACCGACGATCGCAGCGGCATGGTCTAAGTTTGGAAAATAACCAACAGATACCGTATCTGAATCATCTGATCCGCAAGCAGCTAATACCCCTAATAAAATAGCAAATAATGTCACTGAAAATATCTTTTTCATCATAAAATCCTCCATTCTTTTCTATTAATTTATAAATATAGTTTTAAATAAAAACTTCCTCGAATTACCCAAACAACTCAAAACTCAAAATTCAAAACTCAAAACAAAATTCTACTTCGACAAGCCCCAACGTGTCATTACTTTCTTTTCTAGTGGAGCGAATACTAAGTATTCAACGATTAATCCGATGATTGAAATAATGACCATAATCGCAATGACTAAATCCATATTGAACATGTCTCTAGCATCTAATAGCGTGCGTCCTAAACCACCGCGTCCTAAAAGTTCACCGGCCATTAATGCACGCCAACCAAATGCCCATGCAAGTCTAGCACCAGTTAAGGCTGCGGGAATAGAAGCTGGAAGCATTACTTTCCATACTAACTCAGAACCTTTGTAACCCATTGTCCTTGCAGCACGTATTAACAAAGGTTGAACGTTTTTAATACCCATACGCACATTCATTGTCATAGCCCACGTACCACCAAGCACGATAATGAAAATAATAGCTGTACTTCCTTGACCAAAAGCAATAAGAGCAATTGGAAGCCAAACGATACTCGGAATCGATTGCAAGGCAATAACTAATGAACCAATCGTTTCGTCAGCTAATTTTGACTGTCCAAGTAAAATGCCTAGCGCAGTTCCAATAATAAGCGCTAGTGCAAAACCAACACTTATTCTTTGTAAACTAGTTATCAGTGCACTACTTAAAATACCAGATTGAAAGAATCCTATATATAATTGCTCGATGGCCCCACTTGGAGATGGGAAAAATCGAGTGTCTCGAAACGTAAAAATATCATTTAGTCTAAATATGCTCTCCCATATTGCGATTAGTGCCGTAAAGAAGACTAGCCTTCTTACTGTTGTAGTCATCGCCCATTTCCTCCTTCATTACTTTCTCGATTTCACCAGCGAGTTGCTTCATAATATCTTCTTCAAGTTTTACGAACTCTGGTGAAGAAGGTTTTCTCGGTCTCTCAAGATTTACTGGAAACTCACCGATAATGCCACCAGGTCTCGTGCCCATTAAAATAATCCGATCTGAAAGAATTACTGATTCGCGAATGTTGTGGGTAACAAAAATAATCGTTTTCCCAGTTTGTTCCCAAATGAACTGTACTTCTTTATGAAGCATTGATCGTGTTTGTTCATCTAATGCTCCAAACGGTTCATCCATAAGTAGAATTTCAGGGTCCATAGCAAGCGCACGTGCGATTGATACACGTTGCTTCATTCCACCTGACAATTCATGAGGGTATGAGCCGACAAATTTACTTAAGTGAACGAGTTTTAAATATTCTAATGCTTTTTTTTCAGCCTCATCTTTACTCATCTTTTTCTTTAAACCAAACATAACGTTTTCTAAAACGGTTAACCAAGGCATTAGTGCAGCTTCTTGGAAAACAACTCCGCGGTCTGGACCAGGTGCAGTGATTGTTTTTGAACCGACTTGAACAACACCGTTCGTCGCTTTATCAAGGCCAGCAACAATATTTAGTAAAGTTGATTTACCACATCCTGATGGCCCTAAAAGAGATAAAAATTCCCCTTTTTTTATGTTTAAATTAATATCATTAAAAACGGTAAATGATGTTTTTTCTTCTTTATTGAAAAACGTTTTTTCTACGTTTTTAATTGTAACGTGATCCATTTAAAAAACCTCCAAACTTATTAAAAATACAAATCATATATTTTTACTCGGAATTAAAGTACTCTTAGTATATGACGGATTAAAGAAACTGTCAACGAGTTCATTGTAAAAAATAAATGTTCAAATTTTTTGCAAATCACTATTCGAATTTTAGAGACTTGTGAAAAAATCCACTGCAAATATCGATTTTCATTCATATAATCACATTAATTAAATGATTTTATACGAGAAATACTAGAATTAAATTGTTTATGAATATTTTTGTGATAGTATATATTGTAGTTATTGATATCCTTTGGCTTAAATGGTAAAAGCATGAACTTATTTTAATTTTCTTTACAGTGAGTGAATTTCATAATTACAAAAATGAGCCACATCATGTAATATATAGTTTGCGAATGGTTTTGACGCAACTATATATTGATCTTAGTGGCGAGAATCATGAATTATGAAATTCATTAAGTATCAGATTTAAAAGTTAAGTCGGAAGATAGTATAAGGGAAACTAAGGCTCTCACTAGGGGTTGTGATAATAAGCTTAGTTTTTCTAACTTTATTATAGAAATAGGTGTGATATATGAAAGAGGAGTGGAACATTTTACAAATCCTTCGACACTCTCGACATGATTGGTTGAATGTAGTCCAATTAATTAAAGGTAATTTGGCACTAAAGAAATACGATCGTGTCGAGGAAATCATTCAAGAGGTCATACACCAGACACAACATGAAAGTAAGCTATCGAATCTTGAAATTCCGGAATTAGCTAGTCAACTGTTAGTATTTAATTGGGAGAACCGACATCATTTTCAAGTTGAGTTTGAAGTTGTCGGAACAACTAAAAACCTTTCATCATATGAGGAAAGCTTGCTTGCTTGGTTCAACCGTTTTATTGATGTAGTAAATGAAAGTTGTCAGCAATATGGAGATAACCATTTATTGCTAACATTCCAATTATTTGCTAAAAACGTACCGAGTGTTACCTTTGACTTTCGTGGGGAATTACATAATGAAAAGGTTATAAAAAATTTTATCGATAGTTCAAGTGAGTGGAATGAACGATTGAAATTAGTGGAATCATATATTAGTAAAGAAGAGTTTTATTTAACGATAGTGCTTGATTAGCTTTTGAGTAGCAATTTAATGGCAATGAACTAGGGTTTATAACTGAATGGATGAAAAGGTTAAAATGAAATAAGTTTAAAGGTCTAAGTGGAAGTACCTCCGCAAAGCTTTACATCAATGACGAGTTAGGCGGATTGGGATTAAAAATGAGTAAAATGTGCATCATGAATATGATTTGAAAAACTTTTGAGGTGAAAAGATGTTTGTAGATAAGGTTACGGTTTATGTAAAAGGTGGCGATGGCGGAAATGGAATGGTTGCTTTTCGTCGTGAAAAATATGTTCCTAACGGTGGACCAGCAGGTGGTGACGGAGGAAACGGTGCAGATGTTGTATTTGAAGTAGACGAAGGATTAAGAACTTTAATGGATTTCCGCTATCAGCGCCATTTTAAAGCAGATCGCGGTGAACACGGAAGACCGAAAAGTCAGCACGGTAAAAATTCTGAGCCCTTTATTGTTAAAGTTCCACCAGGGACCACGGTTATTGATGAAGAAACAAAAACAACGGTTGCAGACTTAGTTCATCACGGGCAAAAGGCCGTTATCGCAAAAGGTGGCCGTGGCGGTCGTGGAAATAATCGTTTTGCCACGCCAACGAACCCAGCTCCTGAAATTGCCGAAAACGGAGAGCCAGGACAAGAAAGAAATGTAACATTAGAGTTAAAACTGCTTGCTGACGTTGGTCTTGTCGGGTTTCCAAGTGTAGGAAAATCTACGCTTCTTTCAGTAGTGTCTTCAGCGAAGCCTAAAATTGCTGAATACCATTTTACAACGATTAAACCGAACTTAGGTGTTGTCGATGTGGAAGATGGACGAAGCTTTGTAATGGCAGATTTACCTGGGCTAATAGAAGGGGCGCATCAAGGTGTTGGGCTTGGTCATCAATTTTTAAGACATATCGAACGAACAAAAGTGATCGTTCACGTCATTGATATGTCGGGAATTGAAGGGCGTGATCCTTATGAAGATTACACAAAAATAAATGAAGAGTTAAAAGAATATAACCTTCGTTTAACTGAGCGTCCGCAAATTATTGTTGCCAATAAAATGGACATGCCAGATGCAGAGGAGAATTTAGCTGCTTTTAAAGAAAAAATAGCAGACAAAGAAACCCCGGTTTTCCCAATTTCTGCAATTACGAAACAAGGGTTACGTGAATTGCTTCTAGCAATTACAGATAAAGTTGATACAACCCCTGAGTTCCCATTAATTGAAGAGGAAGTCGAAAGCAGGGTTATTTATCGCCATGAAAAGAAAGAGCTGCCGTTTATAATTACGAGAGATGACGATGGAGCTT
>SKOL01000631.1 GCA_007120055.1 Anaerobacillus sp. | reverse complement strand
TTTCTTTTGACGTGACTTGAATAGATTGCCCCTCTAATGTTGAAACTGAGCGATGCAATGTATGCTTGCCGATGAAGACTAATGGAAAAAATAGTAAAAGTTCTATTCTTGATAACGAATGGGCAATACATAAATTGATGCTGTTATCGTTTTCGTTCGCATCAGGACATATCTTCAGTCCACCTCCGTAATATTGAGTATTGGCAATGGCAATGAGCCAAACGTCTCGATAAGTTTTTGTTTTACCGTCGATGTTAATTTCAACATCTGTCGGTTTATAGGATAACACTGCTCGTAGTACACTAAAAATATAAGCAAACTTACCTATTCTAAAGTGGTTTAACCACTTTTTTATTTTTGATTGATTGGTTATTTCTGTAACTTTCGCGTCAAACCCAACACCAACCACAGTAAGGCACGATTGGTTATTTACTTGCATCACGTTAATGGTTGTCGTATTCATTAATAAAATTTTTTTTAGCGCTTTATGGATATTTTTAGGTATGTTTAAAGCTCTAGCAAAGTCGTTACCAGAACCGGCAGGGATTATCCCTATTGGAATTTCTGTATGACCAATATAACTTACTGCTTTTTGGATTGTCCCATCGCCACCAATGATAACGAGTGCTTTAATATTAGTAGTAAGTTCATCTTTTATTTTAAGCATCTCTTTAGCATCTTCTTTTATAATAATGGCTTTATATTCGATGTTCTTTTTTAAGAGTATTTTAGATATTTTTTTCCAAACTTTAAATCCATTCCCAGATTGATTGTTAACGAGAAATAAATACAATTCATCACCTTTTTTCATAGCATGCCAAAAATTGATATTTATAGTATACTATGAAAATAACTGTTAGTTAAATGAGTGAATTTCATAATTACCAAAAACGAGCCACATCACGCAATATATAGTTTGCGAATGGTTTTGACGCAACTATATATTGATCTTCGTGGCGAAAATAATGAATTATGAAATTCATTAAAAATAGAAAGGGTTAAATCAATGAAACAATCGCTTATTTTGTCGAGTGTAATTTGTTTGTTTTTACTAGTATGGGGGACAGTTATTTATCAAATTTTCGTCCAAGAAGAAAGCATAATGTTTGCTAGAGATTTACCATATATACAAATAGAGCACGCTGAAAGAGAGTTTGTCCTAGATGATAGGGTAGAAAGTGATACCGGGAAGAGAGATAGTGAAACTGAAAACATAATTGTAGAAGAAACTGGAAGAAAATACACTGAGTTAAATAAAAGGACGGCTCCACCATTACACGAAGGTCTTGATTTTGGTGACGGTATTTCAATAGATGATCTTTTAAGAGGCTATGGAATTGCAGTGAATAATAGTTAATAAAGCAAGAAACATATGTAGAATATAATAATAAGATCATGTATACTAGGGGAAGTAATAATATTACGTAAATACTCATTTTTTGTTTTCTAAAGGGGGTACAACTATGCTAACAAACATCGGAATCCCAGGCTTAGTATTAATTCTTGTAATCGCATTAATTATTTTTGGTCCGAAGAAGTTACCTGAACTAGGTAAGGCTGTAGGACAAACGTTAAGGGAATTCAAGTCATCAACTCGTGAAATTACAGATGATGTAATGGAAGAGTTTGAAGATGACAAATCTAAGTCGAAATCAAAAAAATAACGTTTTAAAATTATTTATTGAAGAAATAATATATAAGTGTGTGTTCAAAAAGGAGGATAATCAGAGCCGAGACGGCGAAGCTTCGAGCAACGGAATTTTTGCTATTAATACATGAGTAGCAAAGAAGCGAGCCAACGAAGAGATTCACGAGCTTGGATTACCGGGCTTTTTGAACATCCTCTATAATAATTTGAAATACCTTATTAAGATGTGAGATCCTGTTTTTAATCCGTCTTGCATCTTTTTATTGTTTATTTTAATGAATTTCATAATTAAATAGTACCGCCATTGAGTATCTATATGTAGTTGCGTTAAACCGTTCTCAACTACATATAGTTTGATATAGCTCTATATAGGAGATTATGAAATTTACTCAAGTAACATATAAATTCAAGCGTTGTAGCGTATTTGGCAACAAGCCAAGTTTTCTTAAGGGGATGTATAGTATGAGCGATCAAAATATGAACCTCCTTGATCATTTAGACGAACTTCGAAAACGAATAATGATTATTTTAGGAGCCTTTATCGTATTTTTTATTGCTAGTTTTATTTTTGTGAAAGATATATATGATTGGATCGTCAAAGATCTAGACATGCAGCTGACGGTATTAGGGCCAATGGACATAATTTATGTTTACCTTATGTTAGCAGGCGTTGTCGCGCTTGCTTTAACTGTACCTGTGATTATTTTGCAAATATGGCTTTTTGTTAGACCTGCATTAACTGACCGAGAAAGAAAATTAACTTTAGGCTATATTCCGGCATCGTTAATCTTATTTTTAGCAGGTTTGTCATTTGGTTATTTTATCGTATTACCGCTCGTTTTAAACTTTTTATTTGGTTTAGGCGGGGATATGTTTACAATGATGTTTACAACAGATAAATATTTCCAATTTGTTTTACGGATGACAATCCCATTTAGTATTCTTTTCGAAATGCCATTAGTCGTCATGTTTTTAACAAGTCTAGGCATTATTACTCCAAAAGCAATGGCGAAAAATAGAAAGTATGCGTTCTTTTTCATTGTAGTGATTTCTGTATTAATTTCACCACCTGACTTTATTTCAGACGTATTAGTTATTATACCGTTACTCTTCTTATATGAAGTAAGTATTGTATTATCAAAAATTGTTTATCGCAGAAAACTAAAGCGAGAACGAGAAGAAAATCAAGAATAATAAGTTAATGATAAAAAGCCAGTTCACCTTCATTTCTATAAGGTGACTGGCTTTTTTTGTTGGTTTGTTGGTTAGTTGTAATGTTGGAAAGTCGAAAGTTGGAATTTCGGAAAGGTCTCCGGTTTTTTACATAGTAGATGGTGACGATAAATCGTCATGAACGTTTTGTATGAAAAAATGTTCGGTCGATTTTCTTGAGTCAGTCTCTAAAGGTCGATAGAGGTTGCTCCTGCGATTACTCGTCGCAAAGCAACACGAAGCCTATGCTTAGATGTGAGGCATGATGTGATTGAGGTCAGTAGCTTTACAGCGAAGCGAAAGAAAGTCGACCGACATTACTTCATAGTAGATAGTGACGGGCAATCGTCATGGCGGTTTTTTATGAAAAAATAGAACGACATTTTCTATATATCAGTTTCTTAATATAAAAATAGGTATAAGTTAATATTCTATGACTTTTTTCCTGAAATATATGTATTATTTGTGAAATAAACGAAGGAACAAACATTATTTCTGGAATTTTACATATTTTTTTATGGATACCTATGAAACTGTAGGGAAGTCCGTTTACATCAAAGGAGGGACATAAAATGAGGCCGGAAAAAACGATTTACGAGTCCGCCATTGAAAGAGGCGTTTCTCGTAGAAATTTTTTGAAGATGTGTACCGCGTTAGCTGCTACTTTAGGCTTAGATTATTCACAGTCTGGTAAAGTCGCTGAAGCCATGGAAACAAATAAAAGAATCCCAGTCATTTGGTTACAATTAATGGATTGCACAGGTTGTTCGGAATCTTTTATTCGATCATCACATCCGCGAACTGAAAATGTACTGTTCGATATGATTTCGTTAGAATACCATGAGCTCTTATCTGCTGCTGCTGGACATCAAATTGAAGAAAATCGGGAAAGAATTATTGAGCAATATAAAGGCGAATATATTTTAGTTGTTGAAGGAAATGTCACTGATGATGAATTTTTAACAGTAGCTGGACATTCTGCACTAGAATCTTTAAAAGAAACAGCAAAACATGCTAAAGCAGTTCTTGCTTATGGGAGTTGCTCTGCATTTGGAGGACTTGCAGCGGCTAAACCGAATCCAACCAATGCAAAGGCCGTAAGCGATGTTGTTCGTGGGGTACCAATTATTAATGTGCCGGGCTGTCCACCAATTGCAGAAGTAATGACAGGAGTCATAGCTCATGTGATTACGTTTGGTAGATTACCTGAATTAGATCGTCAAGGTAGACCGAAAGCGTTTTATAAATTACGAATACACGACAAATGTAATAGAAGAGCTTATTTTGATGCTGGACTATTTGTTGAGTCGTTTGATGATGAAGGAGCGAAAGTAGGCTACTGTTTATACAAAGTAGGCTGTGCAGGTCCGACAACGTACAATGCTTGTGCAGAAATGAGATGGAATGGTGGTGTTAGTTATCCGATTCAATCTGGAAATCCTTGTATTGGATGTTCTGAAAAGAACTTTTGGGACGAAGGACCATTTTTCACACGAAGAGCCAAAATTCCTGGAACACAAACGACGATTAATCCTGAAAAGGTAGGGTTATACGCAACAGGAGCAACTGCTGCTGGGATCGCAGGGCATGCGGCATTAACTGCTATGAAGAAAAAGAAAGATGAAAAAGCTAATAGTGAAAAAAATAGTTCACAAGAAGGTTGAGGTGACAGAAAATGACTGAACGTATTGTAGTAGATCCGGTAACGAGAATAGAGGGTCACTTGCGTATTGAAGCTGATATTGAAAACGGTGTCATAAAAAATGCGTTAAGTTCCGGAACGGGAGTTCGAGGGTTAGAGCAAATTGTAACGGGTCGTGATCCTCGAGATGTGTGGGCTTTCGTACAGCGAGTTTGTGGCGTATGTACAACAACGCATGCTTTAGCTTCTGTTCGCTCGGTAGAAGATGCACTGGATATTAAAATCCCAAGGAATGCGCAGCTTATTCGTGAAATTATGAATGAAGCTCAATTTGTTCATGACCATGTCGTTCACTTCTATCATTTACACGCCCTAGATTGGGTAGATGTTGTGAGTGCATTAAGTGCTGATCCAGAAGAAACAAGTAAAATTGCTCAATCGATCTCTGACTGGGCGAAGTCGTCCCCTGGTTATTTTAGAGAAGTTCAGCAAAAGGTCCAGAAGGTCGTTGACAGCGGCCAGTTAGGAATATTTGCAAACGGTTACTGGGGCCATGAAGCCTATAAGCTCCCTCCAGAAGTCAACTTACTCGCTGTTGCTCATTATTTAGAAGCGCTTGAGTGGCAAAAAGAAATTGTTAAAATTCATACGATATTAGGTGGGAAAAATCCACACCCACATTATGTTGTTGGTGGAATGGCGACACCGATTGATATTAATCGAGATAATTCTGTGAATGCCTCACAATTAACTCAAATCTCTGAAATTATAGATCGAGCAATGGAATTTGTTAATAAAGTTTATATCCCTGACTTACTAGCGATTGGTTCTTATTATAAAGATTGGCTCCACGGTGGTGGAATTCAAAACTATATGAGTTTTGGTGATTTTTCTACAGGGGATGTTCGAGATACTGAATTATATCGAATGCCGAGAGGAATCATTTTAAATGGCAATTTAAATGAAGTATTAGATATTGACCTTCGAGACCCTGAACAAATCAAAGAATTTATTGATTATTCATGGTATACGTATGATGGGAACTCAGGGGGAGGGAAACATCCTTGGGAAGGTGAAACAACATTAAAGTATAGTGGGCCGAATATTCCATATAAAAACTTAAATGAAGAAGAAAAGTATACGTGGGTGAAGGCGCCACGCTGGCGTGAGAATCCTATGGAAGTAGGCCCTTTAGCAAGGATAATGGTAGGTTATGCGAAAGGACAACCGGAAATTGTAAACATTGTCGATGATACGTTAAATAAGCTTAATGTACCGCTTTCAGCTCTACAATCAGCACTTGGAAGAACGGTAGCAAGAGGCTTAGAAACTGCAGTAATTGTTCAGTGGTTAAGAAACGATATGGATACTTTATTAAACAATATTAAAAACGGTGACCAAGTAACCTTTGACCGCACAATGTGGGATCCGGACAATTGGCCTAAAGAAGCAAAAGGTGTAGGTTGGATGGAAGCGCCACGCGGAGCATTAGCCCATTGGGTCGGAATTGATAATGGCAAAACAAGTAAGTATCAGATGGTTGTTCCAACGACTTGGCTAGCTTCACCGAAAGATAATAAAGGTCAAAGTGGTCCGTACGAAGCAGCATTAAAAGACACGCCTGTCATCGATCCTGATCAACCTATAGAAATATTAAGAAT
>SKOL01000390.1 GCA_007120055.1 Anaerobacillus sp. | reverse complement strand
GAATGAGAATTAAAGCGTTTATTTCTTTACGTGAAGGGTATACGCCAACTAGTGATCTAGAAGAAGAAATTCGTTTATTTGTAAAAGAAGAATTATCTGCACATGCTGTACCGAAAAAAATTGAGTTTAAAGAGAAGCTACCTAAAACTAGAAGTGGCAAAATTATGAGACGTGTATTAAAAGCTTGGGAATTAGATTTACCAACAGGTGATTTATCGACGATGGAAGACTAAATGGAATAAGTTATTTATGCAGTTTATTTAATATTCTATGCCGATCACTAATCGCTTCTATAAAAAACCCGGTTCTAAATAGAACCGGGTTTTTAGGTGAAAAAGAAGAACCATCAAGTGGATCAGGAATTTGATCGCCAATGCCGTTGTCATTGTCATTGCCATTGCCATTGTCATTGCCATTGCCATTGCCATTGTCATTGCCATTGTCATTGTCATTGTCATTGTCATTGTCATTGTCATTGTCATTGTCATTGCCATTGTCATTGTCATTGTTACTGTCTTCTTCCTCGTCCTCTTCAGGAAAACTTTCTTGCCATTCTCCATAGATTACGATCGATGATAGTTCTGATTCACGACCGAATGCATCAACCGCACTAATTTTATAGGCAAATGGACGAGAGCTTACTTTCATTGATAGATTTTCATCTGATCGTATGCTTTTTAAGATCGTGAATAAGTCACTGCCATTTGGTGCTCCATATATTCGGTACCCGATAATATCATCATCGCTATGTTCATTCCATGTAAGTTGATTGTCATTAATGGATACTCTCGTAACTTGGTTAGGAATTTTACCGTTATCTTCTACAAAACGATCTGGAATAAGTTTGCCCCAATGATCAGGTAGATATTCCCAAAAGTTATCATCTTCGTCCCAATAGTCGCTTTTTACAGATATTCCCTTCTGAGTGAATTCAGGGGGGGTATTCTCTAGAGCGCGATAAGGTTCACCGCTTGCCATGACAAAATCAACTTTCTCTAAGCTATCGTCCACTTTGGTCGGAACAAACTTAGAGTTAAATAGATCCGTTTGCACTAAACCAGCTTCACGACAAAGGTCTGATGTCAATAAGCCCGAAATACCACAAAATGATTGTCGTACAATCCCACTAGGCATTTTAAAACGCTCGTTAGTGCCGATATATTCAGGATCTATCTCATAGGCAGCATTGGCAAGACTTGCCCAAATCTGTTGAGTTCTCGGCCCTGTAGGTGTTGCTAGCGTACTGTTTCTTTCATAGCCGATCCAAACCCCCATCGTAAAGTTTGGATTAAACCCAACGTACCACGAATCAAATGTGTCACTCGTGGTCCCAGTTTTACCTGCTAAATCCGTTTGGAAATTTAGCATTCCAGGTAACCTTGACGCAGTCCCAGGCACCTTTTGAACATCTCTTAGCATATCTAGAGTTAAATAGGCTGTTTGTGGTGAAAATATTTCATCCTCGTAATGTTCATGCTGGAATATAACTTCACCGTCTTTAGTTACAATTTTTTCAATCAAGAAAGATTGAATGAATTTACCTTCGTTAGCAAACACCGAGTATGCATTTGTATTTTGTTCAACAGTAACTCCAATTTCTAACCCGCCAAGAACTGTAGATTCAAATGGTTCTCCAGGAATTAGATGAGAAAACTTCATTTGATCAACTAAAATTTGCCGACCATACTCATGTTTTTCGGGAAGTAAATTATACGTTTTAACTGCTGGGACATTTCTAGAACGTTGTAGCGCTTCTCTTATCGTCATCATTCCTAAAGAACCACCACCGAAGTTTCGTACCTCGACCTTTTCTCTTGAATCTTGATAGTAATAAGTGGTATCAGTAGTAATGAATCCAGGTTGGACTATTCCAAGTTCCATTGCTGGAGCAAATGCAAGTAGCGGTTTCATTGTTGACCCGTTTTGTCTTCTACCTTGTGTAGCAAAATTATACTCTGAATTCTCGAAGTCTCGCCCACCAACAAAAGAGATGATTGCCCCTGTCTTATTATCAAGTAATATAGCACCAACCTCTTCTATATCACCATGGTCTCTACTTACCGGCCCAAACAAACTATTATCTTTAACAACTTCTTGATGGGCATCGTATATTTCCTTATTAATCGTTGTATGAATTTCATAACCGTTTCTACGTAATTCACGAAGAGCACGCTCACGATATCTACTTGAAGTAAGTGTTCTTTCATCGCTATCTTCTATTTCTTTTAAAACAATTCCATCTTGTTCTAATAGCTGATCACTCAAAATTGATACAGCTCTTCTTTGTACCTCTTCTAACAAAGCTGGGTACTCAGCCCGAGACGAAGGTGTTGGTTCAGTTAAATTTGCACGAATATCATAATTAAGTGCCTCATTAAATTCTGTCTCAGTGATATATCCTTTATCTTTCATACGATTTAAAACAGTTCTCATACGATTTAACGATGGCTCTAAATTTTCTTTTACACCACGGCCTTGAGATAAGAAAGGAGTATAACCAAATGGACTTTGAGGTAACCCAGCAATGTATGCAGCTTGTGGTATCGATAAATCACTAGCATCTACACCGAAAATCCCTTGTGCTGCAGCTTGAACGCCTGCAATATTACGCCCATTTGCATTTCTGCCGAATGTAACAACATTTAAATACGCTTCTAATATCTCTTCTTTTTCAAAAAAGTTTTCAAGACGCAATGCTAATAAAATTTCTGCTGCTTTACGATCAAACGATACTTCACTCGTTAAAATTTGATTTTTAATTAATTGTTGTGTTAATGTACTTCCACCTGTTTGAACAGATGAATTTGAAAATTCTTGATAAGTTGCACGCAAAATCGCTTTCGGGACAATCCCATCGTGTTCAAAGAAATACTCATCCTCTGTAGCAATAATTGCGTTAATTAAGTGTTGTGATACATCTTCAAGGTCAAGTTCCCTTCTTTCTATATCAGAGGGAAGATCACCTAAAAAAACATTATTTGCAAAGTAAATTTCTGAAACCTCTTCGTAATTATAAATATCCATTCTCATATCTTCTTTATCACGAATAGGCTCGTCCATCACAAGTGATGCAAAATAGCCTGCTCCTGCTGCACCGACAAACAGCATTAAAGAAATAACCCCGATAAAAAATATTAATAATAAATTCCAAACTACTTGGTAAGTGATACGAAAACTTTTAAATAATTTTTTTCCATTTAAATAATTAACAATACTATTTATCGAAAATCGTTGGTTAGATCGCTTATTAGTCATAGATAAATTACCCCCTAAATGATCAAAAATATTATAGCATACATTGTCGATTAATGGATATGTATGAAAGTTAAAAAATTAGTTTGACAACGTTGTTATTTTTTGATAAAAATTAAATAATGCAATAAATTAAATAAGATAAAGCTATGAATGGACAATAGTAGTAAAGCATTTCCCTGTTTCAGAAAGTTGGTGGTTGCTGCAAACCAATACACACTTGCTTATGAATTACTTCCAAGAGCTTCCTTTGTGAACAATATTTAAAAGGCTGTTTTCTCAAACACTGTAGCTTTTTAGGGAAAAGTAGCAAAGGACGGTAAAACCGTTATATTTCTCGAGGTGGAAAGTACAATTTATACTTTCAACAAGGGTGGTACCGCGACTTTAAAGTTCGTCCCTTTTATGGGATGGGCTTTTTTTGTGTGGAAAAGTTGGTTAGTTGGGTAGGAGAAACCGGACTTTTGCATAAAGAAGAAGGCGCTCCTGCGGTTACTCGCTCCCAAGCAGCAAAATTAAATAAAATAATAAAGAATAGGAGAGAAAAAAAGATGGATTTATTAAAGGATTTAGAATATCGTGGCTTAATTAATCAAGTAACAGATTTTGAAGGATTACAAAAACAGTTAGAAGAAGGTCAATTAACTTTATATTGTGGGTTTGATCCAACCGCAGACAGTTTACACATAGGTCATTTATTAACAGTATTAACGTTAAGACGTTTCCAATTAGCAGGAAATAAGCCTTTAGCTTTAGTTGGAGGTGCGACTGGATTAATTGGTGATCCGAGTGGCAAAAAAGCTGAACGTACTTTAAATGAAAAAGAAATTGTTATTCAATTTAGTAATCGTATTAAAGGTCAGCTATCTCGCTTTTTAGACTTTGATGGGGAAAATGCTGCACAAATTGTTAATAATTACGATTGGATCGGCAATTTAGATGTGATCTCATTTTTAAGGGATGTAGGTAAAAACTTTGGGATTAACTATATGTTAGCAAAAGACTCTGTAGAATCTCGCATTCACTCTGGAATTTCCTTTACAGAATTTAGTTATATGATTCTGCAGTCTTATGACTTCTTAAAACTATTTGAGAAGGAAAACTGTCGTTTACAAATTGGTGGAAGTGATCAGTGGGGAAATATTACTGCAGGGCTTGAGTTAATTCGTAAATCAACGACGGAGGAAGCGAAGGCTTTTGGTTTTACAATACCGCTCGTAACAAAAAGCGATGGTACAAAGTTCGGAAAAACAGAAGGCGGTGCGATTTGGTTAGACGAAGAGAAAACATCACCTTATGAGTTATACCAATTTTTCATCAATACAGATGATCGTGATGTTGTTAAGTTCTTGAAGTACTTTACTTTCTTAGCACATGAAGAAATTAATGCTTTAGAGGAAGAGGTGCGAACTGCTCCAGAAAAAAGAAGTGCGCAACGAAAACTTGCTGAAGAAGTAACAAAGTTAATTCATGGAGAAGAAGCATTAAGCCAAGCTATTCGTATATCTGAGGCTTTATTTAGTGGAGATATCGCTGCATTAAATGCCACTGAAATTAAACAAGGATTTAAAGATGTTCCTTCATATCAATGTGCAGAAGATGAAATTAATTTATTAGAGCTTTTAGTTGCTGCGAAAATCTCTTCCTCGAAACGCCAAGGACGAGAGGACATTCAAAACGGTGCAATTTACGTTAATGGCGTCCGTACAACTGAACTCGACAAAGTAATTACAAAAGAAGACCGTATCGAAGATCAGTTTACGATCATACGCCGAGGAAAGAAGAAGTATTTTTTGATTAAGTATTAAATTAACAATTTACAATTTAAAATTAGAAATTAGAGCAAGCTTATGCTTCGAAGCAAGACATTCATAGTTCTAAATTAAAAAGCCACGCTTTCGCGTGGCTTTTTTTATTAACGTGAGTAGAATTCAACGATTAGAGCTTCTGTAACTTCTGCAGGTAATTCAGAACGCTCAGGTAAGCGAGTGTAAGTACCTTCAAGTTTTTCAGCGTCAAACTCGATGTAAGCAGGTACGAAGTTGTTTACTTCTACTGCTTCTTTTACTACTGTAAGGTTTTGAGATTTTTCGCGAAGGCTGATCGTTTGACCAGGTTTTACGCGGTATGATGGAATGTCAACACGTCCACCGTCAACCATAACGTGACCGTGATTTACTAATTGACGAGCTCCACGACGAGTACGAGCTAATCCCATACGGTAAACTAAGTTATCTAAACGAGATTCAAGTAAAATCATGAAGTTTTCACCGTGGATACCAGGCATTTTGCCAGCATCATCGAACATGCGACGGAATTGACGCTCATTAATTCCATACATATGACGAAGTTTTTGCTTCTCTTGAAGTTGAATTCCGTATTCAGATAATTTCTTTCTTTGAGTAGGACCGTGTTGTCCTGGTGCGTAAGGACGTTTTTGTAATTCTTTTCCTGTGCCGCTTAGTGATACTCCTAAACGACGTGATAATTTCCAAGATGGACCTGTATAACGAGCCATGAATGACTCCTCCTTTGTTATTTTAGATTTTGATAAAATAACAACAGTTTTGGCAATCCCTTCAAAAGCTCATTTTATATTCATGCACTTTCGCTTCGACAGCTAGAAGTTACACAATGCACCTCAAAAAGTTTCAGCCGCAGTTTAAGAGGTATAAAATGAGAAGAGTGTCAGTTGAAGTTTACCTTGGCTGTCTTATTTTACACAAATTATAGTATATGTTTTTTTATAAACGAAGTCAAGGTTTCAAGTATAATTACTAAATGAGTGAATTTCATAATTACCTAAATCGAGCCACATCAAATTATATGTAGTTTGATATGGCGATGATATTGAATTATGAAATTCAATAAAATATGAACAAAAATTAACAAAAAGATTGAATGTATAATTTGTCTAGTCAGTTCACTAAAAAATTTCATACAATAGTAATAAAGTTAG
>SKOL01000227.1 GCA_007120055.1 Anaerobacillus sp. | reverse complement strand
TTTTCAATTCTTTCGTTGCTTTCACCTGCTGCGTAATAAATGTATTTTTGATCTTCTGGCATTCTAGATACATACTCATCTAGTGTAACTAATTTCTTTTCTGTAGAAGAATAGAACATGAGTAAGTCTTGTAGGACATCTTTATGGCTACCGAAGTCACTGTAAACGCCATACTTTAATTGTGTCCCAAATGCTTTATAAAATTGTTCGTATTTTTCTCTGTCATCTTTTAAGATGCTTTGTAAATTCGATTTAATCTTACTCTTAATATTTTTGGCAATAATCTTCAACTGGCGATCATGCTGCAGCAATTCTCTTGAGATGTTGAGTGATAAATCTTCAGAATCAACCATCCCTTTCACAAAGCTGAAATAATCCGGAAGTAAGTCAGCACATTTATCCATAATTAACACACCACTAGAATAAAGTTCTAGACCTTTTTCATATTCTTTCGTGTAAAAGTTGAATGGTGCTTGTTCCGGGATGTATAAAATCGAATTATATCTGATCATCCCGTCAACACTTAAGTGAATATGCTTCAGAGGCTTGTCAAACCCATAATGCTTTTCCACATAAAAGTTTTCGTAATCCTCATCTGTTAATTCATTTTTATTTTTACGCCAAATTGGCACCATACTATTGATCGTTTCTTCTTCTTGCACGTCCTCTAACTCTTCTTCGTTTTCCTCTTTTGGACGCTGGACCGTTACATCCATTTTAATTGGGTAACGAATAAAGTCAGAATACTTTTTGATGATCGCTTTAAGGCGATATTCTTCAAGATACTCATCATAATTTTCATCTTCGGTATTTTCTTTCATTTTTAAAATAATCTCAGTGCCGACAGATTCCTTTTCTACAGGTTCTATTGTGTAACCGTCTGCCCCTTCAGATTCCCATTTAAATGCTTGTTCACTACCTAATGCTTTACTAATCACTGTCACAACGTCAGCAACCATAAAGGCTGAATAGAAACCGACACCGAATTGCCCGATAATGTCGTGACCGTCTTTCAATTCATTTTCTGATTTAAAAGCAAGTGACCCACTCTTGGCGATGACCCCAAGATTTGTTTCTAACTCTTCTTTCGTCATACCAATTCCTGTATCAGTAATCTTTAGAGTTCTACTTTCTTTGTCAGCTGAAAGTTTAACGTAGTAATTATCTTTCTCAAATGTTAATGAATCATCTGTTAATGCTTTGTAATAAATTTTGTCAATCGCATCACTAGAATTTGAAATTAATTCACGGAGAAAAATTTCCTTTTGCGTATAAATAGAATTGATCATCATTTCTAATAGTCTTTTTGATTCTGCTTTAAACTCAGTTTTTGTAGCCATTATGACCTCTCCTTTCGAGCGCACCTTATGTATTTTATTTTTAGCACTCAATCAATTAGAGTGCTAACACTATCAATTTTTTACCATATATTTTTTATCGTGTCAATAGAGTGAATTTCATAATTACCTAAATTGAGCCATATCCAACTAATATATGGTTGCGAACGCTTTAACGCAACTACATATGATACTTAATGGCGAAAATATCGAATGATGAAATTCATTAAATATTTTCGATATTTTTTCTTAAGGAATGAACAGGTGATGATCATCATATCCATCATAAAGGACAGAATTATCAATGGTGAGGTGTGATGATGAATGAAAACGATTGAGTATAGTATTATCATTAAAAAGCCAGTAGCAGAAGTGTTTCGTTATCTAGAAAATCTAGAAAATCGACCAGAGTGGGAGCCAGGGCTCATTGAAGCAAAAGTCGTTTCTGGTAAATATGAAGAGCCAGGTTCTGTCATCCAAATAACGAACAAAGCTTTAGGAAAAAAGATGGAAACCGAAGCGCGTGTCATTGAATACGTCGAAAATAGTCATGTCATTTGCCGTGCTGAGAAGCCGTTTTTCCACGAAGTCAAAAATAGTTATGAAGATCTAAATGGTCATACGAAATTTACTCGTAAAGCCACGGCTGATTTTGATAAAAAAGGAGGAGTTACAAAATTAGCATCAGGATTGGTTGTAAAAAAACTAGAAAAAACGTTTCAGAAAACAGTCGTTAACGCAAAAAAGATTTTAGAGAATAGTTGTCAGGAAAGCAATACAGGAGTTCCACGTTGATCAATTAATACAAACTTAATGGAAGAGAATAAAGCGACATCAAAAATGTGTCAGTTAACCACAAGCTATAGAAGAGATTAATCCTCTATATTGAACGTGGAAACTGACATTTTTTTTGGCTTAAAATTTATATATTCTTTTTGTTTACATCCCTAAATGAAACTAGTATAATTCCGATTGTACTACAATCTCGAACGACAAAAGAACATAAAAAAATGCGAGGTAATAATTATGAGGGAAACGATTAAATCATATATGTTTTTAAACTTAGGAGCGTTATTTGTAGCGATTAACGTTCATTTTTTCTTGTCACCAAATACTTTAGCTACTGGTGGTGTCAGTGGTTTAGCGATTATATTAAACTCACTATTACCAGGATTAACGATCGGACTATTTATGATTTTAGTAAATATTATCCTTTTTATTGTTGGTTTTATTTTTATTGGATTTAAATTTGGAGTTAAAACGATTTATGCTAGTTTTGCCTTATCGTTTATCGTTTGGTTTTTAGAATGGGTCGTACCGATGTCAGAACCTATTAGTAATGATCTATTAATTCAATTAATCATTGGTCAATGTATTTCTGCAGTCGGAATCGGTCTCGTTTTTTCTAAAGGGGCGTCTACAGGCGGAACAGATATTATTGCGATGATTATAAATAAATATTTTGCCATTGAAATGGGTAAAGCCGTATTATTAGCCGATATATTTATTGCTCTATCCTCGGTTTTTATTTTTGGTCCCGAGATTGGTATGTACGCATTCTTTGGTGTAATGTTAAATTCGCTTGTCATTGACTACACATTAAAACAAGTGAATGAAAAGAAAGAAGTTGTCATTATTAGTTCTGAAAGTGATAGTATTAAAAGGTACATCGTTAATGAGTTAGAAATTGGGGCGACGCTTCATAATGCGAGAGGCGCTTTTACGGATACAAAAAAAGAAGTAATTACAACGATTATTAGTCGTAGAGACTTAGTGAAATTAAAAAGATTTATTAGCGAAATCGACCAACAAGCGTTTATCACTGTTCATGATATGAATGAAATATTAGGACAGCGTTACAAAAGATTAGCTTGATAGTTGGTTTGTTGGTTAGGCAGCGCCCGCCTTTATCATCTTAGGTGGTGACGGTTATTGTCTTAAGGGGTTTGTATGTAAAGAGGCGGATGATTTCGTGAACGAGCCTCTGAGATTCGTTAGAAGGTCACAGCGAAGAGAAGGAAATCATTCGCCTTTTCCATCTTAGATGGTGACGGTTACCGTCATGCTAGTTTTGTATGAAAAATTCGTATAAATGGCGAGAAATCTATTTTTTAAAGAAAGAGAGATTACGATGAATACGAAAAAATCGATGAAACAACATGTATATCAGACGTTAAAAGATGCGATTTTGTTTCGCCAAATAGCCCCCGGTGCACAATTAGTCGAACAAATGATTGCTGAAAAATTAAATGTTAGTCGTACACCCATTCGTAATGCGATTTCACAACTTGAAAAAGAAGGACTTGTAACGATTTATCCGAATCGCGGTGCATTCGTTACCCTACCAACGACAGCTGAAATTGAACAAGCCTACGAAGCTCGAAAAAAATTAGAGCAATCGACGGCTGAACTCGCGGTGGTGAATGTGACTGATAAAGACATTAAACGTTTGATGCAATTAATTAAAAAAGAACGCGATTCTTATAAAAATAAAGATATCCTTGAATATCTCGCGATTAATAAAGAATTTCATCTCGAGTTAGCAAAAATAAGTGAGAATAAATTTTTGATCGACTTTATTGATAAGCTATTAAACCAAATTAATGTATTTTTAATGCTCTATGACGTGTTTTACGATGTTGATATTGAAAATAGCCAAAGGTATTTAGAACACGAAGCGATTGTCGATGCCCTCGAAGACAAAGATATCGATCGCTTACAACTCCTATTTCATCAACATATGAAAACGAGCATGACTTATATGAACCTAGAAGAAAAGCGTCACACGTTTTTTGGTGTCTGACACCGCCCGTGGACTTTTGGCGAATTTGTCCACCTGTGGCGGACAAATTCGAATAGCTGACGTGTACGCATTTCAAATATTACTAATCTACAAAAAGATAATTGTATCGATCTATATTATTGAGGTGACACCCTCAATTCATCGTATTAAAGGGAAGTGTTCTAATGTTTGAAATCAAACCATATCCAGAGTTTTCTTGGTCAAACTCTAGACATAAAACGTTTACGGAGTGTAAGAAAAAGTATTATTTCCACTATTACTTATCACACAATGGCTGGTTATTTCAGTCGGATGAGGTAAATAAACAGACGTACCGTCTGAAAAATATAAAAAACCTCCCTATCGCATTAGGTGAGGCGATTCACGATATCATTCATGATCAATTAAAAGCGCATTTAGCTGGTGAGCCGTTATTTTCAGAACAACATTTAAAACAAACGTGCAAAAACGAACTGAATCAAGCGTTTATTGACTCGAAAAAACATTATGATGACTGGAGGATGAAACCGAAAAAATTTAATATGCTCCATGAGATCTACTATGATAACGAGCTAAATCCAGATGACATTGATAAGATCAAAGAGAAAATTGAAGTTTGCATTAACAATCTATTAAATTGCAAAAGTTACAATGAAATTTTAGCGAATGAAAATCTTTACGTTCTAGAAGCTGAAGAACTCAAAGCTTTTTATTTCGACGATATAAAAATATACGTTGTCCTTGACTTTGTTTTTCGTGATCGCTTATCAGGAAAATGGGTGATCGTTGATTGGAAAACGGGTAATGAAAATCGAAGTGACCGTGATCAATTGGCGTTATATGCCTTATATTTAATGGATAAGTTTAAAATCAAGCTAGAAAACATTGAAATCCGAAATGAATATTTACAATCAGGAAAAACGGTCACTTACACGTTAAACGAAGAAGACATTATCGAGGCGAAAAACTTAATCGTTAATAGTAGCGACGAAATGCAAACATACCTTCATGACCGTAGTCTAAACAAACCTCTTTCAGAAGACCACTTTGTAGAAACATTCTCCTTCCGCTGTAAAAGTTGTAATTTTAAAGAAAAATGCGATTTGAGTGGAAAGAATGATGGATGACCTCCCCCTCTTCGATATAATCTTTACCGTTTTTTCTATTTCCGAGTGTATTGAATCAATCGTTCAATATGCTCGGATTTTTTTCTAAACAATTTTCCAGATAATAAAGGAATTTCTCTTCTAACATAGAAATAAGATATTAAAAGATTATGAATTTTCCGATAAAAACAAGGGGGTATTAAACTTGGAGACTAACACTAGAGAATACGAAAATATTTTACTAGAATCGAATGGGGCAATTGCTTATGTGACGATGAATCGCGGGAACAAACGAAATGCGCTTTCGCAACATCATATGGAAGAATTGACAGATTGTTTTACATCGATCGGAAAAAACAAACATATATCAGTTGTCGTTCTTCGTGGGAGTGGTCCTGCGTTTTGTGCTGGTCATGATTTAAAAGAAATGCAAAACGAGTCGCCGCAATTTTATCAAAACCTATTTGATACGTGTATTAAAATGATGGAAACGATTCAAGCAATTCCGCAACCTGTTATTGCCGAAGTCCATGGCATTGCAACTGCTGCCGGATGTCAATTAGTCGCAACGTGTGACTTAGCGGTTGCCGCTGATGATTCTAAATTCGCCACACCAGGAGTCAAAATTGGTTTGTTCTGCTCAACACCAATGGTGGCCTTAAGCCGAGCGGTCGGTCGAAAAAAAGCGATGGAAATGCTATTAACTGGTGAAGCATTATCAGCAGAAGAAGCGGTTCAAGCAGGTCTCATTAATAAAGCTGTTCCATACGAACAATTACAACATGAAACAAATGTGTTAGCGCAAAAAATTGCCGAAGCTAGTCATTACACTATCGGAGTTGGAAAACAAGCCTTTTATCAGCAAATTGAAATGCCGCAAAATCATGCCTACGCTTATACTAAACAAGTGATGTCAATGAATGCATCTTCTAACGATGCTACTGAAGGAATGTGTGCGTTTTTAGAAAAGCGAAAACCAGAGTGGAAAGGTTG
>SKOL01000152.1 GCA_007120055.1 Anaerobacillus sp. | reverse complement strand
TCAAAAAGGGGTTGTAAAAAGCCTATTACAGATCGGTAGAAGTTTATGGTTAACAGGCGATTTAGAAAAAGCGTTAGAAAAGCTAATTGACGGACTAGAACGGGCTAGAGCATTAGAAGAAGAAAACGAATATGAGGTTGAGATTCTAAATGCATTAGGAAACGTAAATATTTATTTGAAGTCTTATGATCGTGCGCTTGAGTATTACAGTGAGGCTCTAAATTTAGCTACTGCCATTCATTATGAAAAATTAATTGCTGCGCTATTAAATAATATCGGAGAAATATATTATCGGCTTCAAGATTATCGTGCGGCATTAAAGTATTATAAAGATAGCTTGAAGTTGTTCGAGCGAGAGAAGGAACAATACTTGCAAGCAATCGGCCTTATTAATATCGGTGCCTCACACCTCGGTTTAAGGGAGTTTGAACAAGCAGAAAAATATATATTAAAAAGCCTTGCAGTGAGTAAAGTTGAAAAAGATAAGATTAGAGAAAGTATTAGCTATCATTTGTTAGGGCGCTTAGCTTACGAAAAAGGTAAAAGTGAAGAAGCAAGAAAATATTTTGATCAATTTTTAAAAGTGAACAGTGAAGTTAAAGATGTTTTTTTAGAGGTGGAAGTTTATATAGATTATTATAAGTTAGAAAAAGAGGCCAATGAGATGGAACGGGCACTCGAATGTTTATATAAAGGATTAGAGCTTGCTGAAAAAATAAAAGCTGAAGACTTGGTCATACAACTTTGCTCTTTCCTAGCAGAGGTTTATGAAACGTTAGGAAATCATGATAAGATGATTTATTATTACAAAAAATTTCACGACGGCACAAAGGGAATAAGCAGTGTTGCTACACAAAGCAAACTTAGAAGTATTGCGATGCAATTAAAAGCAGAAGAATCAAAACGGAAAAATAAAGCTTTTCAAATTTTAAATGAGCAATTAGAACAAAAAACGAAGGAACTTTCTAAGTCTTATTCACAAATGAAAGTAATTAGTGAAATAGGCAAAAGTATTACTGCTACATTAGATATAAACAAAGTATTTCGCCGACTTTACGAAAATATGAAAAATTTATTGGATGCTGATGTTTTTGGAATTGGTATGTACGATGAAGCGAAACAAGCCATAGAGTACAAACTATATATTGAAGAAGGCCAAGCAGCTCCCGAGTTTGAAATTCCGCTATCTAGTACATCTAGTTATGCTGTATGGTGTATTAAAAATAATGAAGAAGTTATCATTAATGATGTTGAACAAGAGTATCTGAAGTATTTGGATGGGATTAATAGTACATTCGGTAATATAAAGCCATCACTTATTTTTTGCCCGTTGATGGTAGAAGGAAAAACAATTGGTGTCGTTACGGTACAAAGTAAACATAAAAATGCTTACAATCAGTATTCGCTAGACTCAATTAGAGCACTCGTTTCGTATATCGCGATTGCGATAAACAATGCCCAAAAATCAGAAGAACTAGCTGAAGAAATTACAATGAGAAAGCAATCGCAGTTAGAGCTTAAAAATATGAATAATAAACTGCAAAAGCTTTCGGAATTAGATGGCTTAACGTGTATTCCGAATCGGAGAATATTTGATACGGCATTTGAAAAAGAGTGGGAAAAAGCTGTAAGAGAAGAACAACCACTTTCATTATTAATTATCGATATCGATCAGTTTAAAGAATACAATGATCATTACGGACACCAAGAAGGCGACAAAGCGTTAGTGGAAGTCGCACAAACACTCCAAAACACCCCGAAAAGAAAAACAGATTTAATTGCTAGATATGGTGGAGATGAATTTGCTGCAATTCTCCCAAACACAGATCATAAAGGTGCTATTAAAGTAGCGGAAAAAATGATCAAAAATATTACTTCCTTAAAGATTGAACATCAATGTTCAAAAGTCGCTAGTCATATTACATTAACAGTTGGAGCGGCTACGATCATTCCTCAAACCGGGATGAAAAAAGATACTGTTATGCGTATGGCAGACGACGCCTTATACATGGCTAAAGAAAAAGGGCGAAACAGAGTTAGTCACTGGAGTGTGTAGTGTTGACACCATGTGAAGTTTTCACATGGTGTCAGACACCGCACGTGGACAAATCGTGAAAATGTCCACGTGGCGCGGACATTTTCTAATAAAGTGATCGTAACGCACTTATAACAAATGCATAAAAAACTAGCTTGCGAATTGTAAGCTAGTTTTTTATTTGTGTAGGTCGGAAAGTTGTCTAGCTTCTCGAGCGTTTCGGTTCATCAAGATTTGCCTATTCAAGAGGTACCACAAAGAGGAGGCAAAACGCTGCTGGCGCTCCAACGCTTGTCGAACTTCCCAAGGCGCCTTCGCTTTTCTATGTCTAGCTCCAAGACGCTTCACTGAATATGCTACAGTGGAGTTTTGCGACGAGTAATCGCAGGAGCAGGCGCCATCCGCTTTTCTTGTTAGATGCGAAGTCGTTCAATATCAACTTCTGGGACTAAGCCTTCTTTAGCGGCACGACCAAGGAGCGCACTGATGGCAGCATAACCATCATCGCCTAAATTCGCTGAAAACTTATTAACATATAAGTCAATATGAGCTTGTGTAACTTCTGGAGAAAGCTCTTGGGCATGGCACATAATATATTCTCGTGAAGCTTCAGGGTGTTCCCAAGCATACTCTACCGATTGAGTGATCCAACGACTTAATGCTTTTAAGTCAAGTGAGCGACGAGCTATAATAGCTCCAAGTGGAATTGGTAATCCTGTGTCTTCTTCCCACCAGCTACCTAAATCCGTAAGTAGTGATAAACCGTATTCACCATATGTAAAGCGAGCTTCATGGATGACTAGTCCAGCATCGACTTTACCGTCACGGACTGCTGGCATGATTTCATGGAAAGGCATGACAACAATTTCACCGACGCCTCCTGGAACTTGTGCGCTAGCCCAAAGTCGAAATAGTAAATAAGCGGTCGACCTCTCGCTAGGAACAGCAATACGTTTTCCTGATAATGTTGCAGGGTCCCGTGAATGATCTTTCGTTAAAACGAGTGGTCCACATCCTCGTCCTAACGCTCCACCACACGGGAGGAGAGCATAATCACGATGTGCCCAAGGTAAAGCTGCAAAAGAAATCTTTAAAATGTCAGGACCATCTTCTTGAACCGCTAACTTATTCGTCACATCAATATCAGCGTAAGTAACATCAAAATCAGGAGCACCCGACACAAGTCCATGTACTAAAGCGTGAAAAATAAATGTGTCATTAGGACAAGGGGAGAAGACAATTTTCATTTTAACACCTCCGGTAATACTGAACTTACTTTTTCTAGTGCTTGTAGCGCTTCTTTAATTTTCCATGCATTTCGGTCTCGTGGTCCAACTGGATTTGAGATTGTCCGAATTTCAAGAACAGGTACTCCTGCTTCTTGAGCCGCTGTCGCAACACCGAAACCTTCCATCGCTTCAACTGTAGCCCCTGGGACTCTAGTTGATAATTCAATCGCAGTTTCCTTCGTACCAGTAACTGTACATAATGTAAGGATGGCGCCAGTTTGGACAGAGAGTCCTGCATCTGTTAAAGCCTCTGCTATTTTTGATGAAAGTTGCTCGTCGACAGCGACACGCGAAGATCCGAAACCTAACTGTTCTATACGACAAAAACCTTCATTAGTTTCAGCCCCTAAGTCAGCAGAAACAATTTCGTTACTAACGACGACAGAGCCAACTTCAGCTTTCTCCGGAAATCCACCGCCAATCCCCATACTAATTACAAGGTCATAACGATTACTAGCGGCAAGTGCTTTCGTTGTACTTACAGCAGATACGATCGGCCCAACACCACCAGCAATGACATCAAACCTGTTATCTTCTTGGAGTCCACGTAAAACCGCTTCTTTCTCAGCGGTAACAGCAGTCATAATTAAAATACGCATCGCATTAAAATCGTTATTTGTAGAATAAGTATCCATAGTTAAGTTTCTCCTTAATAGTGCGTGTTCAAAAAGGAGGATAATCAGAGCATAGGAGCTCGAGGCGGCGAAGCTTAGAGCTGCGGAATGTATGCTATTAATACATGAGTAGCACAGAAGCGAGCCAACGAAGAGATTCGCAAGCTATGATTACCGTACTTTTTGAACATCCTCTTATATCATTTGTCAATTTCAAAAAAATAAGTTCTTATATAAAGGTAACTTGTTATTTCTATAATGTAAAGAGAAGGAGTGAGCGCGCTATTTTTGGAAGGCCTATTCAAAAAACACACAAACCGACAATGTTTACGAATTTATCTTTCTCAAAAGAGGCGGCTTGACTTGAAGCCGTTTTTTTCTAATGGTATTGTTAAACTATTAGAAAATAATAAGGAGACGAAAGAAACGATGACTAGAAAGAAATACATTATTACAGGTTTAGCAATCTTTGGTTTTATCTTCTTTTTCTTTTTACGGAGCCCTCAAGAGTTACCGACAGATGTTCGTGATGATATTTGGGACACAAGTTATGAATATATGACCGAAATTTTAGTTGAATCTTCCCCTTATGAACCAATGGAGGAAGAGCAATATGAAAAATATAATGCCTTTATCGATGGTTATAGTGCTGAAGCAACAGCTGATGATCCGTTAACAGATAACGAAAGAGCCATTTTATACCATTTGAGAGGCTTAGCCTATCATGCACAACAATTTCGAATTCTTTATGAAGAATGTGGTCAATGCTACACAGATGAAGCAAATGAGCAATTAGAAAAAATGGTGGAATCAGAGCTAGAACTTTTCGCTATTTATAACATTAGCGCATCTGAATTTTATCATAATTAACATGAATATTTGGTTTGTTAGTTGGCTAGTTGGTTAGGACCCTCGCCTGACTTTTGATGTTGGATGGTGGTGGCAGGCAAGCCGTCATGAAGATTTTGTATGAAAAAAGAATTTTCGGTTGCTTTTCTTGAGCGAACCTCTAAAATCGTTAGAATTTTAAAGCGAAGCGAGAGAAAAGCGACCGATATTTTTCAATCTTAATGGTGACGGAATACCGTCATGAGCGACTTGTATGAAAATAAAATGACGGTCGACTTTTCCAAGTGAGCTTCTAATATTCAATTGAATCTACTTCGGCCTCCGCATTATCGCTTTTTATTTTTCAGCTTTGTTCCTAACGCTCTTATTTTTCTCTCCATTTCCTCAGTTGAAATCTTCCCTTGGATGTACTTTTCGTGAATTTTTTCTTTTTTTGAGGCATTATGTAAACGATCTAAATAGTCCATTTAAAAACACTCCTTCTATTAAACTACTAATAATTATCTCCAAAATAAGGAAATGTAAACTAATGTTTAGAAAAATTGTATAGTAAACGAAAAGTTGGATGAAAACGCCTTAATTGAGTGAATTTCATAAATACCAAAATTGAGCCATATCAAACTATATGTAGTTGCGGATGGTTTAACGCAACTACATATAGTTACTTAATGGCAAAATATTGAATTATGAAATTCATTAAATATGGCGTTTTTTTGTCATTTCTAAAGTAAGCCTTTTCACGAACGGAGCAGTACAGAAACGACTAAATCAATCTGTTATAATAAAAGACCTCAAGCAAAAAATAAAAGTAATATAAATTTCCTGAACATGGAACGCTGTCAGCTTTTACGATTTGAAGCTAAGCTCAGGATTTCATGTTTACATGGAGGGGTTAGGTCTGATGTCATTATTAGATGATCCGTTAATACTCATATTTGTCGTCTTATTTATTGGCTCTTTCATAGGTCAATTAGAATATAAGGGGGTTAACTTAGGAGCTTCTGGAGTGTTGTTATTTGCAATGGTTTTAGGACATTTCGGTTATCAAATTCCTGCAATCGTTCAAAATTTAGGGTTAAGTTTATTTATTGTTGCAGTAGGCCTGCAGGCGGGGCCACGTTTTTTTCGGATGATGAGAAGTAGTGGATTAGTTTTTGCTATTTTAGCTTTAGTGATCATCGTTATTGCGATTATTACAACGATTATCGTTTCGAAAATATTCAATTTATCTGCACCACTAAGTTTAGGTTTAATGACCGGAGCTTTAACAAGTACGCCAGGGTTAGCAGCGGCACTTGAGGCTACGAACGACCCAATCGTTTCTGTTGGCTACGGAATTGCGTACCCATTTGGCGTTATTGCGGTTGTTTTATTTGTCCAGCTTTTTCCGAAAGTGTTAAAAGTAGATTTAGAAAAAGACTTACAAAAAACGCTTAG
>SKOL01000646.1 GCA_007120055.1 Anaerobacillus sp. | reverse complement strand
GAAATCTTTGAAATAAATGATGCTGAATCGTTAATCATTCATGAATTTGATCGTCTCGTCCTTTTTTTGAGCGATGAAAACGACAGAAAGCAAGTCGATGGGAAATTGATTTCTTTAAAAGAACAAATGTATGTGAATGTTACCACGAATATTTCAGCAAGTAAGTTTAAGGAAGAGCTAGATATAGAAGAAAGTGACCAATTTTATAAAGTCTTTAGCCATGAAGTCATTAATTATGGGAATGGGTTTAAAAGGGTTACATTTCTACCAGAAGACCCTTTAATGATAGATAGTGTTATGTATTTAGCTAAACCGATTTCCCCAGACCACTTTAAACAAACGTTGTTTAGTGATCCGAACTTTGTAAAGCATTATTTCCAATCAGATGGTGAGGAATCGTTTACCGATGGTAATCGCATGGTTAACGTATTGTATGGAGGCAATGTTTTACGCTATATTAATCCAACGTTTGGTGATGTTGTTGAAAGAAGTAATCGACCTATTTTAATGTCAGCCGTTAATTTTTTAAACGGACATGGGGGATTAACAAATTCATTTTATTATGATTCAGTCAACACGTTTGACACAAATGAAAAAATTACGTTCCGTTTAATGATTGATGGTTGGCCTGTGTACGATTCAAGTTACTTTGATATCAATCATTTATTTGAAATTACGTTAAGTCGAAACGGTAATCATCAATTTGATGAATACGTACGTCCATTGTTTTATGTGGAAGATGAACCTGTCGATATTACCCAAACGACAAAAGTTCCTTCAGGTCATGATTTAGTCGAAACATTAATGCAAAAAGAAGGTTTTAATCGCTTTTTATTAACAGACATTAGTATCGGGTTTATGATGATTAAACGTCAATCATTTGTTATTTTTGAACCTAGGTGGTTCATTCATTACAACGGTAATTGGGAAGCAGTGAATGTTGTTAATGAAACCGATGATAGTGAGGAGTTTTTAGATGGACTGGAGTAGAGCAAAGACGATTTTTATTTTAACTTTTTTGCTATTAAATATATTTCTGGGACTTCAGTTAAATGAAAAAAAAGATGCAAGTAATATTAACTTATTAGAAGAGGCTACTTTACAAGAACGTCTTTCGGAAATGAATATTACGATTAAGGTAGAACTTCAAGATGAGCAAGTGACAGGGACATACATTAGTGGATCGCTTGATTTTTTACTTGAAGAGAAGATAGAAACTCAATTAGACTCTCAAAATGTAGTGGCGGTAGATGAAGAGGTTGTCATAGTATCACTCGAGGAGAAATTTGCTATAAATCTAGTTGACGATAATATTGAGCAATTAGCTACGGAATTTGTTTCAGAAAATATTATTCATGGTAGTGAGTATCGTTTTAGTTATTATGATGAAGAATTGAAGCAAATTTATTTTTATCAGACGTACGAAGGAAAAAAAGTCGATAATTATGAGAGTGGTCGGTTACCTTTACTGTTGCAATTAGATGAAGACTTTAAAATTACGAGCTATGAACAAAATTATTTAACGATTCAACCAATTCACCCACAAAGTAAAGAACAAGAAATGTTAACTAGTATTCGTGCCATTGAAAAGTTGTTTAATAAACAGTTGATTCCGCCAGATAGTGAGATCCATAAAGTAGAATTAAGCTATTACAGCTTTTTTAAGCCGCTAGGAGAAGTACAAGTATTTGCCCCCATTTGGAACATTGGCGTGAATGAAAATATGTATTCCGTTAATGCCATTGATGGTGCTGTGCAAAATATACAATAACGGAGAGGAAACAAAAAATGAGTTTACAATTCAGTGTTTTAGCTAGTGGTAGCACGGGAAATGCGATATATGTAGCTACAGAGAAACAACGAATATTAGTAGATGCCGGGTTAAGTGGAAAAGCAATGGAAGGGCTTTTTCAAAAAGTTGATTGCTGCCCGAGTAATCTTGATGCGATTTTAGTTAGTCATGAGCATAGCGATCACATTAAAGGGGTCGGTATATTAGCGAGAAAATATAACATTCCTGTATTTGCTAATGAAAAAACGTGGAATGCGATGGAAGGTGCATTAGGAAAACTAACATTAGACCAGAGATGTATCTTTAAAATGGAGGAAACAAAAACCTTTGGGGATTTAGATATTGAATCATTTGGTGTTTCTCACGATGCTGCTGAGCCAATGTTTTACGTGTTTCACCACGGAGGCAAGAAGCTCTCTGTAATCACGGACACAGGTTATGTTAGTGATCGAATGAAAGGAACAATTAAAGATTCTGACGTCTATATTTTCGAATCGAATCACGATATGAATATGCTTCGAATGGGTAAATATCCATGGAGTGTTAAACGACGTATTTTAAGTGATGTCGGACACGTGTCCAACGAGGATGCAGCACTAGCATTAGCAGAAGTGATTGGTACAAAAGCGACACGAGTGTATTTAGCGCATTTAAGTAAAGATAATAATATGAAGGACCTTGCCCATTTAACTGTTAAGCAAACACTGTTAGAGCAGGGCTTTGAAGTAGGGGGGACTTTAAAGTTATTTGATACAGACCCAGTAAAACCAACAGAGTTAGTTGCTGTTTAAAATATTAAAAATGTGTCAATATATGTAACTACGAAAAACTGAAGATAAAATACTGGATTTTTTCACGAAATTTAATAAAATTATAGTTGAATTCACTAAAAGGAGGGCAATCTTATGGGATATTACGATGAGCATTATCAAACCGAAACAAGACAAAAACAAAAAAGTACCAAAGGTATTGCGATCACAGCATTGTTTAGTTCAGTAATTGGAGCCTTGCTTGTCATCTTTTCTGTTCCATTTCTCTCCAACTCAGGGTTCTTACCTTATGATGTAGTTCCCAAAGGACAAGGTTCTGAAGCTGTAGTAACTAATATACCAGAAAGTACACAACTTGATAATACGGTAAATTTAACGGTAAATTCAGACATTATTGAGGCCGTTGAACGTGTTTCTGATGCGGTTGTCGGTGTCATTAATTTACGTCAAGGTAATTTCTGGTCAACAACACAAGGAGAAGGAACAGGCTCTGGTGTTATTTATAAAAAGACAAACGATCATGCTTACGTTGTAACGAATCATCACGTTGTCGAAGGTGCTCAACAAATTGAAGTTAGTTTAAGTGACGGTTCTAGAGTGGAAGCAAAGTTACTCGGGTCGGACGTCATTACCGATTTAGCAGTGTTAAGAATTTCGTCTGAAGGCGTCAATGCTGTCGCTGAATTTGGGAATTCAGAACTTTTACGAGTCGGTGAACCAGCGATTGCAATCGGTAACCCGTTAGGTTTACAGTTTTCACGCACAGTGACGCAAGGTATTATTAGTGCAACTGAGAGAAGTGTCCCTGTTGATTTAAATAAAGATGGTAGGATTGATTGGGAAGCAGAAGTCTTACAAACAGATGCTGCCATTAATCCAGGTAATAGTGGTGGTGCGTTAATTAACATTCAAGGGCAAGTCATCGGTATTAATTCGATGAAAATGGGTGGTTCTATCGAAGGGATTGGATTTTCTATTCCTAGTGCGATTGCAACACCAATTATTAACGATTTAGAAGTGTATGGAGAGGTCCAACGTCCGCAAATGGGAGTTGTCATTCGTTCGCTTTCTGAAGTGCCGAGTCTTCACTGGCAAGAAACATTTAATTTGCCTGAATCAGTTAAAGGCGGTGTCGTTTTAGAACGAGTAGAAACAATGACTCCAGCAGAACGAGCTGGCTTAGAACAATATGATGTGATTGTTGAACTTGATGGTGAAACAATAAGAGATACCCATGATTTACGAAAATTTTTATATACGAAAAAGAAAATTGGTGATGATTTAGAAGTCACATTTTATCGCGACGGTCAAAGAAAAACGACGACACTAGTATTGGCAAAACAAACGTTATAAATGAAAATCTATTGATATAAAGAAGGTGTCCAACAAGTGTCATGCCACTTTGTTTAGGGGGACCTTCTTTTTTATGGGTTGAAGTATATTGTGGATAAATTTATAAAAAGTAGTTAAAATGGTTTAATGAGATTATATTCCATTTGTATGAAAAAAAAGGTGGATGATTTCGTGAACAAGCCTCTGAGATTCGAAAGAAGGTCACAGCGAAGAGAAGGAAATCATCCACCTTTTATTAGCTTAAATAGTGACAAATCCTCATGAATTTGCGTATGAATCGTCTGATCACTAAAATAATAAGTTATGATGATAGAAACCCGTTATAACATTATTTTGCTAATATTAAGGAGGAAAACTATGTATTACTGTTGTGAAAACCATATAGAACTTGCGATTGATATGATCGTAGATGAAGAAGAAGTAGCACCGATTATGGAAAAGTTAGAACTAGAGGAACAGTTATCCACAGTGTGTAACTACTGTACTGAAAAGGCAATTTATAAAATTAGTGGATAAATCTTCTGTGAGTTGTTGATATGTGGATAACTTCTGTGGATAAATATTAAAAAGTGGTGAATTAAGTTGTGAATATCTCAATTATTACGGTAGGAAAACTGAAAGAGAAATATTTAGTTAATGGAATTAACGAATACATAAAAAGATTAGGACCTTATGCCAAAGTGGAAGTGATCGAAGTACCAGATGAAAAAGCTCCTGAACAATTAAGTGAAGCCCAAATGCTTCAGGTTAAGGAAAAAGAAGGTGAACGGATCTTAGCAAAAGTAGGTCAAGATACGTTTGTTATTGCATTAGCCATTGATGGCGAGATGTGGAGCTCAGAACGGTTAGCAAAAGAAATTGATAAACTGGCGACATATGGGCGCAGTAAGGTTGCCTTTATTATTGGTGGTTCACTTGGATTAAGTGCAGCGGTAATGCAGCGGGCCGATAGTAAGCTTTCATTTTCAAAAATGACGTTTCCACACCAGCTTATGCGTTTATTTTTAGTCGAGCAAGTGTATAGAGCTTTTAAAATTATTCGCAATGAACCGTACCATAAATAAAGAAAATTTATAACTATTTTTACTCATTGTTGTATAATGGGAGAAGCATTTAGTATTCGTTAAAAGGAAGGTAATCGATGTCAGAACAAAATATTACGAGAATATCTCATAACGGTAAGGAATTGATCTTGATCGGAACTGCGCATGTTTCAAAACAAAGTGCCGAACAAGTAAAAGAAGTAATTGAAAGAGAAAGACCAGACACAGTTTGTGTGGAATTAGATGAGCAGAGATATAAGTCTATTACTGACGGAAACACTTGGAAGAATATGGATATATTTAATGTAATTAAAGAAAAGAAAGCTACTCTTCTTTTAATGAATCTTGTGATATCTTCTTTCCAAAAACGTGTCGCCAAACAGTTTGGAATTAAGCCAGGGCAAGAAATGATCCAAGGAATTGAATCGGCAAAAGAGATAGACGCAGACCTTGTATTAGCTGATAGAAACATTCAAGTAACATTTGCTCGCATTTGGCACCAAATAGGCTTTTGGGGAAAATTAAAGCTTCTTAGTGAAATTTTTGCAAGTATTTTCAATAAAGAAACGATTTCAGAACAAGAATTAGAGAAATTAAAGTCTGAAGATATGCTTGATTCGATGTTAAGTGAATTCACTGCATCTTTCCCTAAATTAAAGGTTCCTTTAATCGATGAGCGAGACCAATACTTAGCTCATAAAATTAAAGAAGCTCCTGGAGAAAAAATTGTTGCTGTTTTAGGAGCTGCTCATGTTCCAGGAATTAAAGAAGAAATTAATAAAAAACAAGATATAAAGGCAATCTCAAAGTTACCACCGAAATCGAAAGCACCGAAAATCATTGCTTGGATGATTCCGTTGATTATTCTTAGTATTATTGCTTATACTTTTTATGCGAATCCAGCGGCTGGAATGCAACAAACACTCAGTTGGATTTTATGGAATGGCTCGTTTTCAGCACTTGGAGCAGCGATTGCTTTCGGACATCCGTTCGCTATTCTCACGGCATTTGTTGTCGCCCCATTAAGTTCATTGAATCCGTTAATGGCTGCAGGCTGGTTTGCTGGGTTTGTTCAAGCTTACATGAACAGGCCGAGTGTCGCTGATTTTGAAAATCTTTCAGATGATGTTTATTCGATAAAAGGTTTTTGGGGTAATAAGGTTACGCGAATACTACTCATAGTTGTGTTGACAAACTTAGGTAGTACATTAGGTACGATTATCGGTGGAGCCGATGTCGTCAGGTTATTTATTGAAAACTTATAAT
>SKOL01000743.1 GCA_007120055.1 Anaerobacillus sp. | reverse complement strand
GATTTGTTTGAACAAGCCATTATATCGGCAAATTCACGGCGCAGTGAAAAGATATCGTCGACTGTCGACAGCTGTTAAATAACTCCATTCTTTTTCAAGTCATCATACTGCTCTTTATTCATTTTAAGCAAGCCTTGAAATACTTCTTCATTGTGTTCTCCTAGCACTGGACCCGTCCACTCTACTTTCCCAGGAGTTTTACTTAGCTTTGGAACTACACCTGGAATATGGAGTTCACCTAGTTCTTTATCTTCCACTGATAAAATCATCTCTCTCATTTTATAATGAAGATCCTTAGCGATGTCTTCCATTGTATAAATTCCACCAGCAGGAACTCCTGCTTTATCAAGCTTTTCTACAAGTTCTTCTAAACTATGTTGTTTTGTCCAGCCACTAATCATCTTGTCTAGCTCATCTTGTCGTTCGCCTCGTGCATTGTGGGAACGGTAGCGTTCATCGTCTGCTAATTCTCCTTTTCCCATAACTGCAGCCAACCTCCGCCAAACATTATCTGCATTTGCTCCAATGACAATCCATTTATTGTCTTTCGTAGGATAATTATTAGAAGGAGCAACACCGGGCAAAATCGAACCTGTTCGTTCTCTTACTGCTCCTACCTTCATAAACTCTGTAATTCCACTTTCCATTATCGCAAAGACTGATTCGTATAATGCGACATCAATGAACTGGCCTTCTCTTTCAGGTGATTGATTACGGTGATGCAATGCCATTAATGCACCTATAACCCCGAACATTGAAGCTAGAGAGTCTCCAATCGCAACCCCTACTCTAGTTGGGGGAGTTTCAGGATGTCCTGTCACATAGCGTATCCCACCAATTGCTTCTCCAACACTTCCAAATCCTGCTTTATGTTTATATGGTCCAGTCTGACCAAATCCCGAGATTCGGACCATAATTAAAGAAGGGTGGAAAGTTTTTAAATCTTCGTATCCTAACCCCCATTTTTCCATTGTGCCTGGACGAAAGTTTTCGACGACAATATCTGTCTCTTTTATTATCTGTTTGGCGATTTCTTGACCTTTCTCATGCTTTAAATTTAACGTTATACATTTTTTGTTTCTCGACTGAATAGGCCACCATAAAGATTTTTCCTTATACTTAGCAATACCCCAATCTCTCATTGGATCACCCATTTCAGGTGTTTCTACCTTTATAACTTCAGCTCCAAAGTCTGCTAACAACCGTGTACAAAATGGACCCGCAATATAAGAACCAAATTCAACCACACGAATCCCTTCCAGCGGTTTTTTTGCTTTACTCATAGAAACTCCCCCTTATTAAGTGAACGTTCTCGTTGATGGACCAGATTTCATCACTTGCCCAGAAAGCTTATAACCAAGAAGATTTTCCAAATAATTTGCCGTTGAAATAAGGTTTTCCATACTTATTCCAGTTTCTACACCCATTTGTTCAAACATATGAACGGTATCTTCTAAACAAACATTTCCAGTAGCTCCTGGCGCAAATGGACAACCACCAATACCACCGAGAGATGCATCAAATTTTTTAATTCCCGCCTCGTAACCTGATAATAAGTTTACTAACCCCATACCTCGTGTGTTGTGAAGATGTAAAGAAAACTGTTCGCTTGGAAATTTCTTCATTAATAAATG
Source organism: Anaerobacillus sp. (assembly GCA_007120055.1). The sequence goes on along the minus strand of SKOL01000743.1, from coordinate 4,636 downwards.
TATAAATTCTTTTATTTGCTTTGGATTAGCCATTCCCGTCGTATCCGATAATGTAAAGCAACTAATCTCCAAATCTCGTAGTTTTTCAATTACTTCTGTTACTTTTTCAACTGAATAAAGTCCTTCAAACGGACAACCGAATGTAGTAGCAAGTCCTACATTTAATCTTTTATTCTTTTTTTGAAGCAAATTAGAAATATCATAAATTTCATCTATCGACTGCTGTACTGTTCTTTTAATGTTTCTTAAATTATGAGTTTCACTGACAGAAACAACAACATTCACTTCATCTATAGGTACATCTAAAGCAGATTCAGCCCCTTTTTTATTGGGTACCAATACAGTAACCACTGTATTTTCCTTTTTAATAATCTCTAATACTTTTTTTGCATCTCTTAATTGGGGGACTGCTTTAGGAGAAACAAAAGATGTCGCTTCCACCCGTTTTACACCAGCATGAATAATCCTATTAATAACCTCAACTTTTTTCTCGGTTGGAATCCATTGTTGTTCCATTTGAAATCCGTCACGTGCCGTAACATCAGTAATTTCTATTTTCGGGACATTTCCACTCATTGCAATACCCCCTTTACATTAATAATTGTGGTAAGAATAGAACCAATTGAGGAAAGACGATAAGAATGACAAGTAAAATAAATATTGGTATTAAATACGGCGTCACGCCTCGTATCAGCTCAACAAATGAGATTTCGCCTACTCTCGTTATGGCAAAAAGAACCATTCCAAATGGTGGTGTTACTTCCCCCATCATCAAGGCTACAATCATAATAATCCCGAAATGAAGTGGATCTCCTCCTATTGCCATAATTAAAGGCACTAATACAGGAGTTGCAATCGTAATTGATACAATTGATGAAAGAAACATTCCGAGAAATAGTAAAAATACAAGACAAAACGCCATTACAATAAAGTAGTTATCTGTGAAGGATGTAATTAGTTTTGAAAATGTATCAGGAACTCGCTCTCGCGTTAAAATCCATGCAAACACGTTTGATACAGCCAAAATAATCATAATAACTGCACTATCTCTCATCGTACGTTTACATATATCATATAAGTGAGATGGAGAAATTGAACGATATATGACACAGGCTAAAATAATAGCATACAACGAACCAACTGCAGCAGCTTCCGTTGCGGTAAATACACCTGATAAAATTCCACCTACAAGAATAACTGGTGTCATTAGTGGCAAAAATGCATTCTTTCCTGATTGGAAAATTTTCTTTATTGAAGCTTTTGCTTCAGTAGGATAATTGTATTTTATCGCCTGATAGGCAACAAAAAAGCTTAATGATAAAGCCATTAATAACCCAGGAATAATCCCTGCAATTAATAACTGGTTAACAGAAACGCCTGCTACAATCGCATACAGTACAATTGGAATACTTGGGGGAATGATTGGACCGATTAATGAAGAAGCTGCAGTAATCGAACAGGCAAATCTCTTAGGATATTTTGCATCTTTCATGGCTTTGATCTCTACCGCTCCAAGTCCAGCTGCATCAGCTGTAGCCGACCCACTCATACCAGCAAAAATAACACTAGCTGCAATATTTACTTGTCCTAAACCGCCTCTAAAATGACCAACTAATGCTTTTGCAAAATCAAACAATCTTGTCGTTACCCCAGATTCATTCATTACTTTTCCTACTAATAAAAAGAGAGGAATAGCTAAAAGAGCAAATTTATCAAGACCAAAAACTGTTCGCTGTGCAATCATAAAATCTGGAATAGAAAACAGTCCCCGTTCCATCACAAAATAAAAAAGTGTCGCCAATCCCATTGAAAATACAGCGGGTATCCCAATGATTAAGAAAATTACTAACGCTATAAGCATAAATACCATTGTCATTCCTTTTCACCCCCCTGTCTTCCTTTAATAAGCATTTGTAGCTGTTCAATTAATTGGTGTAGCAAGAACCACATCATTAAAACTGCACCAGTAAACAGCGCCAAGTAAACTGCCCCTTGGGGTAGTGGAAGCATAGTCAATTTAACGGACCAACGATCAACGGTCATGAAGTAACCGCCCTTAATAAAACTGACAACTACGAGTGCGGAAAGGAAAGTTGTAAAAAAGTAAAATACAATTTGTGCTCGAAATGGCCATTTCTTTACTAAGTTGTCAATTAAGTCAACCCTTAAATGATCTTTTCGCTTGATAGCTAACGCTGCCCCTAAAAGAACTGCCCAAACATTTAAGTAACGAGCGGCTTCTTCACTCCATGTTAAAGGCGCGTTAAGAATATATCGAAAGAATATTTGTAATAAAACAGCAATAAAGAAAAGTATAAATAGCCATGTAGCTACATGTTCTAATAAAAATTCTACTGTTGCTAAGGCTTTTTTATATACGTTTCCTATCATCCAATCACTCCCTTCACTATTAGCCATTAAACGTTATTGGGCAAACAGGGCCCTTCTCAGTTGAAGAAACCCTGTTCGTTGTTTACATAATTATTGTCCAATCACTTTTAATACTTCTTCATAAACACCAGGGGCAAGGTCATTCTCAATGATTTTCTCAACTGCTGGTAGCGCTGCTTCACGAAGTGATTGTTGGTCTACTTCTACAAGTTCCATTCCATTGGCAACAATTTCTTGAACAAAACCTTCATTCATTTCTTCCACAATTTCCGATACATGAGCTACTGTATCTTTTACCGCTTGAGCAATTACCTCTTGTTGGTTAGGAGATAACTTATGCTCCCATGTGTCTTCACTGATAACCCACGTTTGGAAAAATTGAATATGTTCTGTTTTCATTAAATATTCTTGATAATCCCACATTTGTCTTCCGGCAATATTCGTTAAGAAATTTTCTTGTGCATCAACTGTTCCTGTTTGTAAAGCTGTAACAATTTCAGTTGCTGCAATTGGTGTAGGTAATGCTCCCATCTCACTCCATACATTTACCCACCACTCAATCTCAGGCATTCTAATTTTAATGCCTCTTAATTCATCTGCATTACTAAACGGTTGATTTGACGTTGTCCACCTTGCTCCATATCCGTGCATTCCTAGAGGTATAATTCCACCTCGTTCTCTCGATAATTTTGCAATTTTTTCTCCTATAGGTCCATTAGTAAACCGGTCCATAGATTCAAAGTCTGGAAATAAAAATGGAATTGAGATTGCATTGTACTCAGGATAATATAGTTCAGCTTGAATAACGTTATAACCCATATCCAACTCACCATATTTCATTTGTTCAAGAGCTTCACGCTCACCGCCGATTTGACCTCCCATAAAAAACTCCATTTCAATCGTACCGTCACTCAATTCACGAACTCGCTGGTCAAAATATTCGCGAATTTCTTTATCAACACCAGAATCATCCATCGTTGTTGCAAATGTTAATGTAATCGTTTCTTCAACCTCTGTACCATCACCATTTTCACTATCTTTATTGTTGTTGGACGGTCCCTCTTTAGCACCACATGCAACTAATGCTATTACTAAGACAAGAAGAAAAGTAGCTGTTATCACCTTTTTCATTTCTAACATTTTAATCCCCCTTTTTTATTTTTAATTTTCGCCTTAGGAAATAAGGCTAAAATTCGTTCTAAATCCGTGGAAATGTGATGCTCCATTAAAATTTTTGCTTTTTGTCTATCCCTATTTTTTATAGCTTCATAGATTTGATAATGCTCTGAAAAAAAATTATCTTTACGAAAATAATCAAAATGAACTAATACATTTCGACAATACAGCGTTTTCGCACGTAAACCATCCATAATTGAAATAAGATTTTTATTATTGGAAGCGTAAATAATAGCTTCATGAAACCGCGTGTTGCATTCATAAATTTCTTGAGATTTCTTTTCTTTTAAGGCCAATTCAGTCATTTGAACAATTTCTTGTAATTCATTTATCTCTTCGTCTTTTGCATTCTCTGCTGCAAGAGAGCAGGAAAGCGCTTCTAAACTATGGCGTATTTGATAGAGTTCCACCATTTCTTCTAACGATGGTTGATGAACATAAATATGATGATCTCTTTTGACAAGAAGCCCCTCATGTTCAAGAATTCGAAAGGCCTCTCTAACAGGACTACGACTTAGTTGAAGTTCATTAGCTACCTTACTTTCAAATAGTTTTTCCCCTGGTTCCCATACACCTTCCATAATCGCATTTTTAACAATTTCATATACTTGCATATATAAAGGTTCGTTCTTCTGAATATGCCGATGCATAATTTTTCCCCCATTGTTTATTGATTTTGGAAATTTGTAGAACGTAGTTTGTAGTTTGTCGACAGCCTACACTACTTGTTAATAAAACTTTTCTCCAATTCCATTTGTAAATTAGTATTCAAGTTCCGTTAATATATTCTTTATTTTTACAATATTCAGATTTCTAAATGCGCCGTGACTTCAAAAAAAATCATGTATCACGACAATATGTTTAATGCATTGAGTATACAAATAAATAAGAGCACCATAAATCGGTGCTCTTAAATGAAAGGAAAATTGTATTTAACAGAACTCTGAAAGAAGTCTCCCCTTTTAATTTTTTCAGTGCTCTTTTTTAGTCAACCTCTTTTTGTACTAAGCTTTCATTAAACGTGGAAATAAAATATTATTTTCTAGATGAACATGTTCATGAGTCATTG
>SKOL01000311.1 GCA_007120055.1 Anaerobacillus sp. | reverse complement strand
GTGAGCTCGACCGTTTCGAAAAATTGATTCGCCTCTTTGACAGAAAGTGCGGTAATGTCGCCAATATGACGATCGTTGACACGAACGGCTAAACTCTCTTTTTTAAGGCGGTTTCCTTTACACGTTGGGCACGGCTTTTGCGCCATGTACCCTTCCATTTGTTCACGGATATAGTCCGAGCTCGTTTCTTTATAGCGTCGGGCAAGGTTGTGTAATACTCCTTCAAACTCGACGTCTGCTTCACGAACATGCCCGAATTCATTTTCATAGCGGAAATAAATCGTCTCCCCGTTACTTCCTGCGAGTACTTTTTCGAGTAGATGCTTCGGAACTTGCTCTACTGGGACGTCCATATCAATACCGTAATGTTCACACACACTTGCTAGTAGTTGTGGATAGTATTGTGAACTTGTCGGCTCCCACGGGGCAATCGCATGGCCCCGTAACGTTTTCGACCAGTCAGGAATAACGAGGTCAAGATCAACTTCAAGCTTTGAGCCGAGTCCGTCACATGTTGGACAAGCTCCGAACGGACTATTGAAGGAGAACATCCGAGGTTCAAGCTCGCCGATCGAAAAACCACATTGTGGACATGCATGGTGTTGGCTAAAAAGAAGCTCTTCTCCGTCAATGATGTCGATCATAACACGACCGTCTGCAAGATTGAGCGCCGTTTCTAGTGAATCGGCTAGTCTTGTTTCTATTCCTGCTTTGACGACGATGCGATCAATGACGACTTCGATGTTATGCTTTTTATTTTTATCTAACGTAATTTCTTCGGCCACTTCTCGCATTTCACCGTCAACACGGATGCGGACAAAGCCTTGTTTTTTTATATCTTCTAACACCTTGGCGTGTGTTCCTTTTCGACCAGAAACAATTGGCGCCAAAATTTGCAACTTCGTTCGTTCTGGAAAATCCATCACTTGGTCAACCATTTGCTGAATCGTTTGCGATGAAATTTCAATCTCGTGCTTCGGGCAAACAGGGCGACCGATGCGCGCATAAAGTAGTCGTAAATAATCGTAGATTTCAGTAACCGTACCAACGGTGGAACGCGGATTTCGGCTCGTCGTTTTTTGGTCAATCGAAATCGCTGGTGATAACCCTTCGATGGCATCGACATCCGGCTTGTCCATCTGTCCTAAAAATTGTCTTGCGTACGCCGAAAGCGATTCGACGTAACGTCGTTGTCCTTCGGCATAAATGGTATCAAACGCTAAGGACGACTTTCCTGATCCTGACAAGCCCGTTAAGACGACAAGCTTATCGCGGGGGATCGTCACATCAATGTTTTTTAAGTTGTGAGACCTTGCCCCTTTAACAACAATATTTTCTAAAGCCATTTATTTCAGTCACCCTTCCGCATATAGTTCGAGTTTAGTGAAGCTTACGGTTTGCTGTTCTCGTTGTTCAGTTAAATTTCGGTAAAAGTTAAGCGTTTCGATTTGCAGCTCTCGTTGCTCAGTGAATTTTTGGTAAAGCTAAGCATTCCGTTTACGGTCCTTGTTGTAAGGTGGTTTTCGCTTCACCTATTTATCCTTCTGCTTTTAACTCGATGATTAAATCTCGTAATTCGGCGGCGCGTTCAAAGTTTAATGCTTTTGCCGCTTCTTTCATTTCCGCTTCCATTCGTTCAATGACCGCCTCACGTTCTTTTTTACTGAGCTTAGCTAGTGGCGGCGCGTCGTACGTTTCTTCTGTTTCTGCAACTTGTGTCGCTTGAATCACGTCTGGAATTGCTTTTTCAATCGTCGTTGGGACGATGCCGTGCTTTTCGTTAAATTCTTCTTGAATGGTGCGTCGTCTTGCTGTTTCTTTAATCGCGACATCCATTGAATTCGTAATTTTGTCTCCGTACATGATGACATGTCCCTTGGAGTTACGGGCAGCTCGTCCAATCGTTTGGATTAGCGAGCGCTCGGCACGTAAAAATCCTTCTTTATCGGCGTCTAAAATCGCGACAAGCGAAACCTCTGGGATGTCTAACCCTTCTCTTAAAAGGTTGATCCCTATGAGGACATCAAACGTTCCCATTCGTAGCTGACGAATAATTTCGATCCGTTCTAACGTTTTAATTTCCGAATGTAAGTAGCGAACTTTGATGCCGATTTCTTTGAGGTAATCAGTTAAGTCTTCGGACATTTTTTTCGTTAACGTCGTTACGAGGACACGTTCATTTTTTGCGGCTCGGTCATGAATTTCCGCAATCAAATCGTCAATTTGTCCTTCAATCGGTCGTACATCTATTGTAGGGTCTAACAAACCTGTCGGGCGAATAATTTGCTCAACCATTTTCGGCGTGTGCTCTAACTCATACGGTCCAGGTGTAGCTGAGACGAAAACCGCAGAATGAATTTTCTTTTCAAACTCTTCAAAACGAAGTGGGCGGTTGTCTTTTGCCGACGGCAGCCTAAAGCCGTGATCAACGAGTACTTGTTTACGGGCTTGGTCACCGTTAAACATCCCACGTACTTGCGGTAACGTTACGTGCGACTCATCGACAACGATCAGGAAGTCATCCGGGAAGAAGTCGAGTAACGTGTAAGGTGTTGCCCCTGCTTCTCTGAATGTCAAATGACGTGAGTAGTTTTCGATCCCGTTGCAATAGCCCATTTCTTGCATCATTTCAATATCGTAGCGAGTTCGTTGTTCAAGACGCTGCGCTTCAAGCAGTTTGCCGTTTTCATTCAGTTCTTTTAAGCGTTCCTCAAGCTCTGCTTCAATATGAACAATCGCTTTTTTCAACTTTTCTTCACGAGTGACGAAGTGGGATGCTGGAAAAATCGCGACATGATTACGCTCACCGAGTATTTCACCCGTTAACGCATCTACTTCGGTAATCCGATCAATTTCATCGCCAAAAAACTCCACACGAATACAACGCTCATCACGTGAGGCCGGAAAAATTTCAACAACATCGCCACGAACTCGGAACGTACCGCGAGTAAAATTAATATCGTTGCGGTCGTATTGGATGTCGACGAGGTCTCTTAAAAGTTCGTTACGGTCTTTTTCCATTTCCGTTCTGAGTGAAACGACGAGGTCGCGGTATTCTTCTGGCGAACCTAAACCGTATATGCACGACACACTGGCAATGATAATCACGTCTTGGCGTTCAAAAAGTGAGCTTGTTGCTGAGTGCCGAAGTTTGTCAATTTCATCGTTAATCGAGGCGTCTTTTTCTATGTATGTATCAGACTGAGGGATGTACGCTTCTGGCTGGTAGTAATCGTAATACGAAACGAAATATTCAACGGCATTATCAGGGAAAAATTGTTTGAATTCACTGTACAGCTGGCCTGCGAGAGTTTTATTGTGTGCAATTACGAGCGTCGGTTTGTTCACTTCTTTTATTACATTGGAAATAGTGAACGTCTTCCCTGTCCCTGTTGCACCGAGAAGGGTTTGCATTTGTTTTCCTTCTTTAAGTCCCGTTACGAGCTCTGCGATCGCCGTCGGTTGATCTCCTTGTGGTTGATATTTAGAAACTAGTTGAAACTGCTCCATGACCGTCCCCTCCTCTTTGTTGGTTTGTTGGTGGTTGGCTTGGTTGGTTTGTTGGTTTGGCTTTTGGCTAGATTTATATTTGTTTTGTGTTTGTTTTAGTGTTGAGCTTAGTTCGATCTCAGTTTGCTCACCTATTCACATTTTTTAATTTTCAATTCTAAATTATTATAACACATATAGAGGAAATTCAAACATTTTTACGAACGTACATTCTTTTATTTTTAGTTTAAGAGGAAGGTGGGTTCACCGTCAAGTCAACGGCACATAATTTTTTAAGCGCGAAATGTGAGCATATAAAAAAAGCTTAGGAGGTGTCCCAAGCTTTTTCCTATTTATCGCTAAGAGTAGCTCTTTTCAGTTTTATGTTACCTAATTTTAAGTTTGACCTAATAGTTTAAGTTTTAATAGCTACACTTCTATACGCCTCGATTTTTCTTTTGAATACGAAAAGAGGCGATATAGCCTGCGACAATTGAAACAGCACCTGCTATAATCGTCGGTACGGACTGCTGCAAACCGTTAAAAGCGAAAATAACAATCATTAACGTAACGAACAACGCCCCTATTTTGCTATATGATACTTTCGTGAAAAAAAGCATCATAACAAAAGGAACGATGAGCGCTATCAAAAAATTGAGCATTTAAATTTCTTTGCTCCTTCCGAGGTAAGTTTTCTTTAAGTCTACTTGACGTAGTTAATCCTCTAAATTGCAACTACGTTCTTGTATCTATTTATGGAGAGGGGTGCACCATTTTTACCGTAAAGCATTCTCTCCAAAATCAAATAGCTTGTTCATCCTTAGACATTTCTTTTTGCACGAAAAGCAAACCGACTTGGTAATGTTCTCCATCATAAAGGGCGGTTTGGCCGAAGCGAACTTCGCCATTCCCGTCAATAATTTCTAATTTACAAAATGCGGAGTTTTGTTGTAATGCTTCATAAAATTGCTGACTTGTCTTCACCGAGATGCCGTTGACCTTTGTCACGACTTCACCGACCTGAACATTCATTTTGGCTGCCGGTGAATGTGGGATTACGCCGAGAATGACGAGACCATTTTGACGTTCTGTGTACATGTTCGTTTCTCTTTCTTCCTGCAAACGTTGCGCAATCGCAATCGACTCACGTAAAAGTAAAGCAATGATAGCGGCGACCGGAATGAAAATTGGGTAAAACAAACTTGCAGTACTTAAGGCGGCGACGACGATACCGACTAAGATCACCCGCTTGCCGTAGTTCATAATAGCATGAACTGGAAGTGTACTGCGAATCACTTGCTGAAAGCCGACCGCAAAAGGAATGGCAATAAAACCGATTTGCGAATAGTCCGTTGCAATTATCGGCCAAAATTCTGAAGTTGCTATGCCACCACTCGGCAATAAAAATAGTCCAGGAAGTATCCAAAGACGATGTGCTTCATGACCGCCGACCGTTTTACCTCGTTTACTTTTTAATAGCTTCGGCGATGTATGAGCATGTCCATTTTTATAAATTAAAAATCCTTCGATTAAAATTAGTAATCCGACTAAAACCGCTAAGCCTCCGAGATCTACCGTATAAATTTCGGCAAACCAGCGATCTAAAAGCGTCATTCCAGTATGAATCTTAGGAAGGACGAGGGCGATCAGTAAAGTTAAACTACCTGTATAAGCAGGAGATAACCAACGAGCTTGTCCAGTTAAAAGCAAAAGGAATTGAACGACAGCGAATAAAGCAATGACACCAAGCGGGATCACAATCCCTAGGCCGACAATCACGATCGATAAAGCAAAACCAGCCATAATGCCTGGCATGAGCGGATGAAGAAAATCATCAACGACATCGTAAACCCTCGTATGAAAATTCATTCTTTCTCTTTGCACACGTCGGTAGCCTAAAAACAAACTAAAAAAGACGAGCAAATAAAAAAGCGGATGTAAAAAAAAGAAACCTATTCCTTTTATGATTTCCAAGCTTATTGCCAAAAAATCCATCTTAAAGCACCCTTCCAAGAACCGTTGTGTTTATACTCATTATACAGATTTTTCTATTAAATTACATTTGTTTTTTTGTTTAATGAAAAGAATGAGCACCTTCATTCCAACTTTCCAACTTTCCAACTTTCCAACTTTTCAACCTTCCAACTTTCTACAAACCAACTAACCCAAAAATAACGGGATAAAAAAGCTTTAGTAGCTTTCCCACCCCGTTATCCCTACGCTATTTATTTTTTTAAAATCAACTCGATTGCTGTATTTAGCTGACGATCATTTTCTTTGTTGCGCATTTCTTCAATCACTCTTCCTTGTAGAGATTGAGCGGTTTGTTCGTCAATTTCTCCAGTCGTTGCTAAATCGTTCATGCGTTGGAAGGCGGTAACGGCTGTTTTCGTTTGCTCGCCGAAATAGCCATCGACACGACCGGGTTCAAAACCTAAACCTTTTAACATAATTTGCGCATTTTTTACTTGATCGTTAATCATATCGAATTTTAGCGGTTCTTCAATGTTTAACGGAGCAACATAGAAAAAGTCCGGTTGTTTCACTTCAACCGTCGGGTCAACACCTACTTCATCAATGTAATTGCCACCTGATGTTAACCATTTGTACAACGTTAACTTAATTTCAGAGCCGTCACCCATTTGTAAAGCTTGTTGTACGGTTCCTTTTCCGAACGTTGTTTCACCTACGACGTCGTGTCCGCCTGCTTCTTTTAAAGCAGCTGCTAAAATCTCCGACGCTGATGCACTTCCTTTATTAATTAACGTAATAATTGGGTAATCTTTTTCTTCTTTTAATGAAGATATATAACGTTC